>DVKA01000162.1 GCA_018716365.1 Candidatus Caccocola faecipullorum | reverse complement strand
TTTATTCAGCGGTCTTCTCTTCTGTGATTTTGAGGACCTGACGGCCCTTGTAGAAGCCGCAGGCCGGGCAGGCGCGGTAGGTCTCGATGACCTCGCCGCAGTGCTTGCACGTCGTGAGGCTGGGAGCCTCGAGTGAACCAAGCCAGTGAGCTTTGCGGTTGTGCGTGCGGGAGTGGGATACTCGCCTCTTTGGAGTTGCCATTGTCTTTTCCCCCCTTAGATCTTCACCGGTACATATTGCCAACTGGGTAATTGTATCACTACTTCCAGTTTTTTGCAGTATTTATTTTTATTGATTCTCCATAAATTTCCGCAGGACTTCAAAACGCGGGTCTCCGTTCTCGCTTTTGCAGGAGCACGGGCCTTTGTTGAGGTTCGCGCCGCACTGCGGGCAGAGGCCGCGGCAGCCGGGCAAACAGAGAAGCGCGGCGGGGAGCGCCGTTATCAGCGTCTCCCACACCATCTGCGCCAAATCTATTTCGTCCTCCCACGAGTCGAGAAGGATTATCTCCTCGTCGCCGTCCTGCTCGCCCTCGTTTTTCTCGCGCAGCTGCTCGTCGCGGCGCAGCGAGAAAATGTAGCGGAGCTCGCCCTTTATACGGCTTCTCGCAGGTTCGAGGCAGCGCGCGCAAGGCGCTTCGACCTCCGTCTCGACGGAGACCTCGGCGACTACGCGCCCCTCGGAGCGGAAGGCCATCACCCTGACGTTCAAATCAGAGAGCGGTTGGTATATCTGATCCCAATAGCTGACGGCCCTGTCGAAGGGCAGAGAGAACTCGTCTTCGTACGGCGCGCCGTCGCGCGGGACGGCGGCGAGCACGAGCCTGCATTTCCAGCTTTTGGGAGCAGATTCAAGATATTCTGGCATTTCTTACTTGCCGGCTTCCTCCACGCATCTCTTCGTGTCGCGCGCGATCGCCATCTCTTCGTCGGTCGGGACTACCATGACGGTGACCTTCGAGTCGGGCGTGCTGATGACGACTTCTTTGCCGCGGCAGTTGTTCTTTTCGGCGTCGAACTTGATGCCCATGAATTCCATGTCCTTGCAGACGGCCTCGCGGAAGGTGATGCCGTTCTCGCCGATGCCCGCCGTGAAGACGACGACGTCTACTCCGCCCATCTCGGCGGCGTAGGAGGCGATGTACTTCTTGACGCCGGTGATGAGGATGTCCTGAGCGATCTTGGAGCGCTCGCATCCCTTCGCCGCGGCTTCCTCAACGTCGCGGAGGTCGCTCGAAACGCCGGAGACTCCGAGGAGGCCGGACTGCTTGTGTACGACTTCGCTGACCTTCTGCGCGTCGCCGAGCTTCTCCATGAGGTTGATCATGACGAGCGGGTCGACGTTGCCGCTGCGCGTGCCCATGAGGAGGCCTTCGCCGGTGCCCATGCCCATGGAGGTGTCTACGCATTTGCCGCCGTCAACCGCGGTGATGGAGCTACCGTTGCCGAGGTGGCAGGTGACTATCTTAAGGTCCTTTATATCCTTGCCGAGTATCTCAGCGGCGCGGTTCGCAACATATCCGTGGCTCGTACCGTGGAAGCCGTAGCGGCGGATGCGGTCTTTCTCATAGTACTCGTAGGGGATGCCGTAGATGAAGGCCTTGGGCGGCATGGTCTGGTGGAAGGCCGTGTCGAAGACGACGACGTTCGGCTTGCCGGGAAGGACGTCCATGACGGCCTTGAGGCCCATGAGGTTTGCGGGGTTGTGGAGCGGCGCGAGAGGAATGACTTCCTCGATGCCCTTGACGACTTCGGGCGTGACGAGGACGGACTTCGTGAACTTCTCTCCGCCGTGGACTATGCGGTGGCCCGTCGCGCCGAGTTCGTCGAGGCTCTTGAGGACGCCGAGCTCGGGATCGACGAGGATGTCGAGGACGTACTTGATAGCGGCCGAGTGGTCGGGGAAGGGAACTTCGCGCGTCACGGCGTCGAGGCCGGTCTTCGTGTGCTTGATGCGCGAGCCTTCGATGCCGATGCGTTCGACGAGCCCTTTAGCAAGGACCTTCTCGCCTTCCATGTCGATGAGCTGATACTTCAGCGAAGAGCTTCCGCAGTTGAGAACAAGAATTTTCATTAGAACTGGATTGCCTCCCTTAAATTATCGTACCGCCGCTGTGTTATCCTTATGAAAGGAAAGGACGGTGAAAACTTTATGCTATATCCCGTCGTCGGGATCGTCGCCGAATATAACCCGTTCCATAAAGGACACCTGCTCCACATACGCAGAGCCCGCGAGCTCTGCGGCGCGCAGGCCGCCGTCGCCGTGCTGTCGTCAGATTTCGTCCAGCGCGGAGAGCCGGCGCTTGCGGACAAATGGATGCGCGCGCAAACCGCGCTCGCATATGGAGCCGACCTCGTCCTGGAACTTCCCGTCATTTTCTCGGCGCACAACGCCGGAGTTTTTGCAAACGGAGCCGTCGACATCCTCGCCGCCTCGCGCTCAGTCTCGCACCTGTCATTTGGCGCAGAGACCCCGCACTGTCTGACAGACAGTATCATTGATATGATACTCGAAGAGCCCGAGGCTTTCAAGCAGTCGCTGAAAAAACATCTTGCAGAGGGATTCTCCTTCGTCGAAGCGCGGGCGCGCGCCGCGGAGGAAATAATTCCCGGAAGCGCGCGCGTACTCGCGGGCAGCAACAACACGCTCGCGCTCGCATACATGGCTCGCGTGAAGAAAAAAAAATGCGCGCTCGCGCCGCTGCCCGTGCTCCGCTCCGGCGCGGCCTACAACAGCGAGAAGCTCGAAGAAATTTCGAGCGCCGCCGCAATCCGCCGCGCTCTGCGCGAAGGCAGGACGGACGAGGCGTTCAAAGCAGTGCCTGAAAAATCTGCTCTCCTATTAAAACGCGCGCTAGGCGACGGAAGGCTTTGCATAGATCACGGGAATTGGTGGAAACTGCTGCGCGCCGTGCTGCTGCGCGCCTCGCCGGAGGAGCTGCGCGGCTTCGCGGAAATCTCCGAAGGCATAGAATACAGGATGCGCGAAGCGGCGCTCTCCGCGCGCAGCTTCGATGAGTGGACGGACGCATGCACGTCGAAACGATACCCTGCGGGGCGGATCCGCCGCGCCGCCGTCCACGCCGCGCTCGGCTTCGGCCATTGGTTCAACCGCGCGGCTCAGCGCCTCGGCCCGCCGTACATCAGACCGCTCGCGATGAACGAGACGGGGCGCGCGCTGCTGCACGAGATGAAAAAAAATGCCGCACTGCCCATCGTCACGACGTACGGGCAGGCGGCGCGCATTTCCCCCTACGCGGCGGAGTGCGCGAGATTCGAGCTGCTCGCCTGCGAATTGTGGGAAGAACTCGTACCGAACGGGCGCTTCGGAGAGGAACACAAACGCCGAGTGATAATCGCGTGACGGCGCTCGATGTACGACCATCAAAAAAACGGGGATGGCGCTAAGCCTTCCCCTTCTTTGTCATTTCACAAAAATCCGCTATTTGCGCCGCACTCGCGCCGCGGCGAAGAAGGCGACAGCCGCGAGCATCACAGCGCCGCCGCCAAAAGCGTCGCAGCCTCCGCCGCCCGTGCTTTCCGCCGTGCCGTAGGCCTTGATGCAAAGGTCGCCGAGCTCGCCGATGCTCTCCCAGTTCTCGCCGTCCGTGGAACAGAACGACTTGCCGGGATTGTTCACGGCCTTCTCTGTGTAGCCCTCTTCCGCATACTCGTAGGCGAGCGGGGATTTATAGCCCGGCGTCGTAACCTTCAGGACGACGGAGAAATCCTCGCCCGCGCGCACGAAAGCCGGAGAAGGAAGCTCAATCCTCGCATAACCCGAAAGCGCGAGCACGCCGCTTGCGGAGGCTGCGACCACGCCGCGCGGCGAGCCTTCCGTGAGCCCTGTCTCAACCGTCACTTCGTAGCTCGTGCCGGGCGAGTTCGCCCAAAAGCTGACCGCGTTTATCCGTTCGCCGCGCTTCGCGGTGAATACGTTTGCCCCCCAAGCCGTCTCCGAACCGCAATCCAAGTCGTTGACGCTTCCCAACGGGTCGTACTCGTAGACGTGCTCTCCGGCAACGGCCTCCGCGCCGGCAATGAAGACGGCGGGGTAAGCCAAAGAACCTTCTTCGTATGAAATATAGAAATATCCATCGCCGTGCGCGCTGCCAGGACCGCTGCCGTAGCTGTCGCGTATCAGCCACGCGCCGTTACTCTTGGGCACTTCGCCGTCCTTCACCCCGACAAAATTATCTTTCGAATAATCGTCGTCCCATCCAACTATCGCCACGCAGTGGCTGATAGATGTCGCCTCAGAAGAATAAAAATACGATTTTACGTTCTCAACATCCGCATAATAGCCAGCATAGATACTGCATTGAACAGCCCCATACTTCATGACAGCGGCCTTTATAACGGCCGGATTCGAGAAGTCAAGCAGATAAACGTTATCGAGCACGAAGCGCGGCGTAAAATCCGACGGACGGTAAAATTTCATTATCTGTTTCCACCAGTCGTAAGGAAAAGGAGCCTCTGCCTCAAAGACCGGCCCGTCTCCGCGCGCCATGAAAGCAGTAGTTAGATCGAAATTTCCGGCCGACAGCCCTATTCCGTTCTTACAGATTACATCCACAGAGACCGAAAACGACGGTTTGTCCTCGGATACGTCCTGAAGGCTCATATATCCGAAGAGATATTCTGAAAGGTCGTACTCGCCGCGCCCCTGCGTCAGCAGGTTAGATTCGAGCGATGCGTTCGTCGCAAAGATCCAGCAGAGAGGTGATCCCCCCTGATGGCGCACCGGCGTGACGCGCCCCTCCTCGCGCAGGTCGTAGGAAACTGGCAGCGCCGCGGCAGAATCAAGCGAAAGAGCGCGCGCCGCGGGACGCGAGCCGTCTGTGAGCGCTTCGTTCAGAAACATCGAAAAATCCGCATTCTTCAAATGCGACATATCTTTCGGAGCCGGAGCCGCCCCGCCGCGTAAAACCGGCGAAGCGGAGCGGGCTTTCGCGCTTTCCGCATTTTGCGCTTCCTTTGTCGCGCCCTCGCGCCATTTTATAAAATCCGGATTGAGCGGCGCTGGAGTGAAAGCTTCGGCGGAGGCGGCAAACGTGAATATTACGAAGAACAGCGCGGCGATGTACTTTTTCATAAAAATCCTCCACATTTATAAATCACGTTCATTATATCACGCGCAATCGCGGCGTTTTTGTTCCGTGCGTGAAAAATAAAAAAGAGGCGGAACCATGCGCCGGATTCGCCTCTTTACCGTAAATGTTTGTGCGCGGGATGTGTTTCGCGCGCACACCGTTCCCAGCGGTGACGCCCGCCTATATCTCCCGCGGAGGTATCCTTTCCCTCAGGCGGCGGTAGACTCCGGGGGGAACCATGTCGCGCACGGCTCCACCGAACTGGAAGGCGGCTTTTATGCCGCGGCTCGACAGGTATGAATATTTCGCGTCGGTGGCGATGAAGAAGGTCTCTATCTCCGGCGCGAGCTGGCGGTTCATCTGCGCGAGCTGGAATTCGTATTCGAAGTCGGAGAGGGCGCGCAGGCCGCGGATTATTATGCGGCTCTGCTGCTGGCGCATGAAGTCGACGAGCAGGCCGTTGAAGTATTTGACCTTGACGTTCGGAAGATGGACGAGCGCCTCGCGCGCCATTATCTGGCGTTCCTCCTCGCTGAAGGTCGAGCGCTTCTCGGGGTTGACGAGCACTGCGACGATGAGTTCGTCGAAGAGCGCCGCCGCTCGCTCTGATATATAGATGTGGCCGTTCGTTATCGGGTCGAACGAGCCGGGGTACACGGCTCTGATCATTCGTCGTTCCTCCTGGTGTAGAAGCTCAGCAC
>DVKA01000016.1 GCA_018716365.1 Candidatus Caccocola faecipullorum | reverse complement strand
CGGTCTACGTATTCCTTGCGCTTGTCGCCCTTGTGCTCCGCGCCGACGGAGAGGAGCTTCACGTGCGAGGTGTCGAGCGCGGGGTTGTCGATCTTGAGGCCCGTCACGACGGGGATGTAGTTGATTTTCTTGGCGAGGAAGAGTTCGCCGAGCTTCTTGCTCGTCGCCCAGTCTACGAAGGCCTTCGCCTCGTCGAGGTTCTTTGCGCCTTCAATGATGCCCGTCGCTTCGATGCCGAAGGTCACGCCTTCCTTCGGATATGTGATGACAACAGGGTAGCCCTGCTGTACTATGTCGAGCGCGTCTACGAGGTAGAATATTCCGCTCGCCGCCTGCCCCTGCGCTATCGGCAGCGCGCCTCCCGCACCGCTCTTCGTGTAGAGCTGGATGTTCTGGTGCAGCTTCTTCTGATAGTCGAACGCCCCGTCTACGCCGTAGACGGCGATCAGCGAGTAGATACGCTCGGTCGCGGTACCGGAGGTGCGGGCGTCCGCCATCTGGAGGCCATTCTTATAAGCTGGGTCGAGAAGGTCCTGCCACGACTCGGGGGCCTTCATGTTGTGCTCTTTAAGGAATTCCGTGTTCGTGAGGAAGCAGAGCGGAATGAGGCCGATGCCGGTCCAGCGGTTGCCGGGGTCTCTGTACTCCGCGGGCGTCAGAGCCTGCTCCTTCGGCGCGTATTCGGCGAATACTCCAGCGTCGCAGCCCGCGGTATAGACGTCGGCGGGGCCGCCGAGAAGTATGTCGACCTGCGGATTTTTCTTCTCAGCCGTGAGGCGCGCGAGAGCCTCGCCCGACGAGAAACGGATGAAGTTGACTTTTATGCCGGTGTCTTTCGTGAACTGTTCGAAGACTTGGGCCGCGTACTTTTCCGGCATGACCGTGTAGGCGTTGAGCGTCGCCGCGCAGGCCGCCGCGCCGAAGCATACGACGAGAACGAGCGCCATTACGATTGACAGGAACTTACCGCGCTTGCTTTGCATAAATACCACTCCCGTAAAAAATTTACCGCCGCGCAGGCGGCGCGCGCGGAGCTTCCGCGCACTGTTACATTGACGTTACGTAAATGATAGCATTTTTTAACATTTTGATAAACGCGCGGCGGCGCGCGGGCTGGAGAGAAAATAAAATTTTCCCTGCGCTATGAAAAAGCGGCCGCCCCTGCGCGGGTGCGGCCGCCATGTTTTTATACGCGCGCGTTACTTCTGTCCGCGCTTCTTTCTTTTATAGGCGATTGCGTAAATCACGACGAGCACGGCGCAGCCGGCGATGAGCAGGATCGTTATCTTGTGCAGTTCTTCGTGGATGAGAGCCTCGTTGCTGCCGAGGAAGTAGCCGAGCAGCGTCAGTATGGTGACCCATACGCCTGAGCCGATCGCAGTGTAGAAGCAGAACTGCGGCAGCGGCATGCGCGCCAGCCCCGCGGGCAGCGAGATGTACTGGCGTATGACGGGCAGCAGGCGGCCGGTGAAGGTGCTGATGTGCCCGTGATGCGCGAAGAACACTTCGGCCTTGTCGAGCGACTCGTGCGTGACGAAGAAATATTTTCCGTACTTTTCAAAGAACGGCCGTCCCCAGCGCACCGCTATCCAGTAATTGAAGAGCGCGCCGAGGATGCTGCCGAGTATGCCTGCGCCCAGAACGAGCGCGACGTTCATCTCGCCCTTCCACGCGAGATAGCCCGCGGGCGGCATGACGACCTCGCTGGGAAAGGGGAAGAACGACGATTCGAGGAACATCAGCCCGACGATGCCCGCGTAGCCGAGATGTCCTATCACGTCGACGAGCCAGCCTATGAGATCTCCGAAGAGCGCGGCGCAGTTTCCGAAGAAAGAAAGTATTGCCTCCAACATGAATCTCCTTTCGCGTTTAACTGATATGTAATGATATATGAAAACCGTTAAAAGTCTATTAGAAAAGGCGTAATTTGAAACCCGGCGCGCTTTGCGCTACAATGCACAGGCGGAGGGCCGTCCCTCCGCGATTGATAAATGGATGGAGGAATCATATTGCATCCGCTGCCAAAACTCGCGCTCGTCATAGCGGGAAGCTTCTCCGCCGATGAGAACGCCGATCCCGGCACGCTGCTGAATTATCTGCCTGACGAACTCGCGTGCCGCTGCGATATAAAGGAATGGAGCTGTCAGCCGAGCACATATTATTCGATGCCGATGACTTTGGCGATGGAGGAGATGCTGGAGTCGGTAGCCGAAGAGGGCTATGCCGGCATCATCGTCGTCTCCGGCTGCGGCGTCATGGAGGAGATGGCCTATCTCGTCAACCTTCTCTGGAAGCGCAGCGAGCCGGTTATATTCGCCAACCTCATGGTACAGGGGCGCGCCGGCGTGAAGGAGGGGCTGATGAACCTTCACTGCGCCGTGCTCGCCGCGCTTTCTCCTGGAGCGCAGAACAGAGGCGTGCTCGTCTGCTCCAGCGGAGAGCTCTTCGACGCGGGCGACGCGGTCCTCGCCGACCCGGAATCGCCGGATAGCGCCTTCCAGTCCCCGCTGCGCGGCTCCGTCGGCAAAATGTTGAACGGAGAGCTGAAATTCCTTCAGGAGTCGAAGCGCCCCGTTTTCCTCGCCGTAAGGCCGAAGGAAATCCCCTATGTTGAAATAATGTGGGCCTCGCTCGGCGGAGGCGACGGGATGCTCTCGTCGCTGCTCCACGCGCGCGATCTGAAGGGACTCGTCCTCGCCGGCTTCGGCGCGGGCAACGTGCCGCCGTCGTGGGTGCCGATGATACGCAACCTCGTGCGCAGCCGCGTAGAGGTCGCCGTAGTTTCGCGCTGCTTTCAGGGCAGCGTCCACAAAACGAACGACTTCGAGGGCTGTTTCGAAAAGCTTGAGGAGCTCGGCGTGATGTCCGGCGGCAGGCTCAGCCCCTTCAAGGCGCGCATACGCATGGCGCTCGGCATATCCGCGGGGCTCACGCACAACGGCCTCAGCCTTTATATGCTGAACCAGCCCGTCTCCGACAACATAGCGGAGCTGTATAAATTATGAAGATATACCTGCTCACCCTCGGCTGCGCCAAAAACAGGGTAGACAGCGAGTGCCTTGCCGGCGCGCTCAAAGCCGCGGGGCACGAGCTCGTTCCAGCCGTCGAAGACGCTCAGGCCGCGATAGTCAACACATGCGGCTTCATCCGCCCCGCCGTCGAAGAGAGCATAGAGGCGATACTCGACCTTGAAGAGCTGCGTCAGCAGGGCGCGCTTGAGAAAATCGGGGTAGTCGGCTGCCTCGTCAACCGCTACGGCGAAGGGCTCACCTCAGAAATTCCCGCAGTAGATTTTTGGGCCGAGACGGAAGACTGGGAGAGCGTCCTCAAAGGCCTTGCGACGCCTCTCGACGGAGCGCGCCGCCGCGGCTCGCTGCCCTCGACGCCGAAACACACGCGCTACCTGAAAATCAGCGAAGGCTGCGGCAACCGCTGCGCCTACTGCGCGATACCGTCGATACGCGGCCCGCTGCGCAGCCTGCCTGTCGATACGATAGTGCGCGAAGCGCAGCAGCTCGTCGAAGAAGGTGCGCGCGAACTCTGCGTCGTCGGGCAGGACCTCACGGTCTACGGCACGGACAACGGCTCCGGCAAAGGGCTGATCGAGCTGCTCGACGCGCTCGAAAGCTCATTGCCATACGATATATGGATAAGGCTGCTCTACCTGCACCCGACGCGCGTCACGAACAAACTTCTCGAACGCGTTGCGGCGGGACGGCAGATAATCCCCTATCTCGACATCCCCGTGCAGCACGGCGACCCCGAGATACTGGCTCTGATGAACCGCGACATAAGGCCCGGCGCGCTGCGCGCGATATTCCGCACCGCGCGCGATATAAACCCGGATTTCACACTGCGCACCACCTGCATGGTCGGCTTCCCCGGCGAGAAGAAAAAACATTTCGACAACCTCGTCTCCTTCGTCAAAGAAGTCCGCTTCGACCGTATGGGCGCCTTCACCTTCTACGCCGAGGAAGGAACGCCGGCCGAATGTATGTCGGGGCAGGTCTCAGAGGCTACGAAGAAAAAACGGCTCGACGCGCTGATGCGCGTGCAGGAGGAAATCTCGTTCGAGCGCCAGCAGGCCTTCGTCGGACGCGAGCTTCGCGTGCTCGTCGACAGGGTCGCGCCCGAAGAGGGCTTCGCCGAGGGGCGCTCCTTCCGCGAAGCGCCCGAGGTCGACGGCCTCATAGAGATACGCAATATAAGGAAGGATATAAAAGAAGGCGACATGATAAACGTCAGGATAACGGAGGCCATGACGCACGACATGGCCGGGGAGGAAGTCCTATGATACTCACGCCGGAAATGAAAACATGGTACGGCCTCGTCGCAACGGCCGGAACGATAGGGCGCTTTTCGAGAATGCCGGGCACGCTCGGCTCGATAGCGGGAAGCGTAATATGGCTTATCACCGGCGGCCTCCCGCTCTGGCTAATCGCCGCCGTCGCCGTCGTAGGCGTCATAGCGGCGGACAGATACGAAAAGGCCGCGGAGCGCGACGACCCCGGCGAAGTCGTCATAGACGAAGTCGTCGGAGTTTGGATAGCGTCGTGGGGCTTCGATATGACCTACGCGATCCCCGCGCTCTTCCTCTTCCGCATAGTCGACATAGTCAAGCCTTTCCCCGTAAGCTGGTTCGATAAAATCCCCGGCGGCAAGGGAATAATGGCCGACGACATAGCAGGCGGCATAATAGTCAACCTGTTGCTGCGCTTCATATACTGGCTGCTCTTCGCCGAAGGGCTGACCGCGATACTTGAAATGGTGGGGCGGTAAAAATGGAAAACCTCGACGAACTCGCGTTGCGCGTCATAGAAATCTTCCGCGAAAAAGGCCTTTCGCTCGCGCTCGCGGAATCATGCACCGGCGGCATGATCGCGGAGACGATTACGAACGTAGCCGGAGCCTCTGACATCTTCTACGGCTCCGCCGTCACCTACGTCAACAGCGCGAAAGAACATATCCTCGGCGTCGCGCACGGTACGCTCGAAAAACACGGCGCGGTAAGCTCCGAGTGCGCCGCCGGAATGGCGGACGGCGCGCGCCGCGTCTACGGCGCGGACGTCGCCATGAGCGTCACCGGCATAGCCGGCCCGGGCGGCGGCAGCGAGGCGAAGCCCGTCGGCACCGTATGGTTCGGCCTCGCTGCGGAGGACGGCGTCGAGACCTTTCGCCGCCGCTTCAACGGAGACCGCGCCGCCGTACGCCGCCAGACCGTAGCGGAAGTCCTGCGCCGCCTCGCCGAAGTTGGAGCGCGGCTGTAATGGGCGGCTGAATCCCTCCGCTCGCGGGACGTCTCCTGCGCACCTTCATCTGCGTAAAACTGCCGCCGCGTCACATAGCTGCGCTCGGCGCTTGGATTGAGGCGAAAAAACGCGCGCTGCCCTACTGCGGCATACGCTGGGTAAAACCCGAAACGATACACATCACGCTGAAATTCTGCGGCGAAATACCGGAAGAGATGGCGTGCTCCCTCTCTTCGCTCCTCGACAAAGAGCTGCCGCGCGGTACCTTTGAGCTCGCCGCGCGCGGCGTCGGCGGATTCCCAAAGCTCTCAGCGCCGCGCGTCGTCTGGACGGGAATCGCCGGCGACACGGAAAAGCTCTGCGCGCTCGCGCGAGCGGCCGACAACTTAGCCGCGCGCCGCGGCGTCGCGAAAGAACGCAAAAAATTCTCCCCGCACATAACGCTCGGACGCCGCAGCGAAACGACGCCGCTCTCCGCGGAAGCGCTGCGCGAACTCACATTCGACGAAATCGCCCTCCCTTCATGGACCGTGCGCGAAATTATATTCATGCGCAGCGAACTCACGCCGAAAGGTCCCATCTACACCCCGCTCAAAATTTACGAACTGTAAACATTGTGAAGACAGCCTCGCGTTTGTTATAATCTGTTCGAAAACTGACAACGACAAACGGAGGCTGAACGATGGCAAAAAAAGCAGCAACTCGCGAAGATATACTGGAACAGGCGCTCAGCGACATAAGAGGAAGATTCGGCGAAGGCGCGATAATGCGCCTCGGCGACGAGGTGCAGCGCGCCGTCGAGGTCATACACAGCGGCATACTGCCGCTCGACGTGGCGCTCGGCATCGGAGGCGTCCCGCGCGGACGCATAGTCGAAATCTTCGGCCCTGAGGGCGGCGGTAAAACCACCATCGCGCTCCACATCCTCGCCGAAGCGCAGAAAGCCGGTGGCATAGCGGCATTCATAGACGCGGAGCACGCGCTCGACCCGCGCCTCGCCGCTTCGCTCGGCGTCGATACGGCGAACCTTTACCTCTCGCAGCCCGACAGCGGCGAACAGGCCTTCTACATCCTAGACACACTCGTCCGCAGCGGCGCGGTAGACCTCGTAGTCGTAGACTCCGTCGCAGCGCTCACCCCGCAGGCCGAGATAGACGGCAGGATGGACGAGGGCGGCAAACAGGTCGGCCTTCACGCGCGCCTCATGAGCTACGCGCTGCGCCGCCTCACCGCCGCAATAGCGAAAAGCAACACGACCGTAATCTTCATCAACCAGCTCCGCGCCCAGATAAGCTCGGGATACAGCCAAGGGCCGACAGAGACGACCACCGGCGGACGCGCGCTCAAATTTTACAGCTCCGTCCGAATCGAAGTGCGCCGCGGCAAACAGGTAACGCGCGGCGACGAAGTAATTGGACACGAGCTATACATCAAAGTAGTCAAAAACAAACAGGCTCCGCCCTTCCGCACCGCCCACACGACGCTCATCTACGGCAAAGGCGTGCCTAAAGGAATGGCCGTACTCGACATGGCGCTCGACCGCGAAATACTAAAACGCAAAGGCTCGTGGATAGCCTACAAAGGCGAGACGCTCGGACAGGGCAAGGACGCCGTAGCTTCTTATATAGAAGAACATCCCGAGCTGATGGACGAAATCACGAAGGAAGTCCTCGACAAAGTAGCCGCGGGCCTCGGCCTCGCCGACGAACCGGCGAAGCATGAAGAGCGCGAAGAAAGCGCGCTTGAAGACAACGTCGAAGCGCTTCTTGAAGAAGGAGTCCTCAAGCTCGACATCTCCGAGCCGGAAGAAAAAGAGTAACAGGGCGCGCCGCGTTAAGTCGGCGCAAAAATAAAAGAAAAATATCTAAAAAAATAACGGCGGCGTTCGTTGATGAACTCCGCCGTTATTTTTTGAACGTCTACAAAGTTCCTGACATTTATAATTTCAACGGGAATATAGTTAAAATAAAAATACTGTTGGTTGTTGTTTATGACACAGTTATTACGGGCAGTATTTGTTGACTTATAGCCGAACGCTGGTATACTTAATCATGCGCTCGGCGAGGGACGGTCAGTTCCCAAAAAGAGCGTTGCACCATGACAAGGGAATACAGAGGAGCGGACGGAAGCGGAAGCTGGGGCGAGCGAGGCGCGGAGCGCCGAAGCGAGCGGAGGTGGAAGCGGAAGTCCAGAAGGCGAAAAGAGAACAGACGTGCAACTTGAGCGAGGAGCTTGTTCATTCTGCAAGAGTGAAAAAGTCGAAAAAGCGAAACAGGAATCAAACGGAGAGTTTGATCCTGGCTCAGGACGAACGCTGGCGGCG
>DVKA01000161.1 GCA_018716365.1 Candidatus Caccocola faecipullorum | reverse complement strand
CCGTTGTGCTTGATGAGCGCGCTCGCGGCGTTGAAGGACTCTTCCGTGCCCGCGGCTTCGACGACGACGTCCGCGCCGACGCCGTTCGTGATTTCCTTGACGGCGGCCACGGGGTCGGTCTCCTTGCTGTTTATCGTGATGTCCACGCCGAGGCTCTTCGCGAGCTCGAGCTTGCCGTCGAGCACGTCGACCATGATGACCTTATAGGCGCCCTTGAGCTTCGCGCACTGCGCGATTATCTGTCCCGCGTAGCCCGCGCCCATGACGACGACATAGTCGCCGAGCTGCACGCCGCTGTTGAGGCCCGAGTACATCGCGCAGGCGGTCGGCTCGCCGAGGCCCGCTATGTCCATGTCGAGGCCGTAGGGGACGGGCTGGAGCTGGAAGGACTTCGCCTTGAAGTATTCCGCGAAGTTGTTGTTCCAGCCGAAGGCCATTACCTTGTCGCCGACCTTGTAGTCGCTGACGCGGCTGCCGACCGCGACGACGGTGCCGCCGCTCTCATGTCCGAGAAGGAACGGGAACTCCGGCGGCTGGCGGAATTCCGCCGTCTGGGGCGGCATGAGCCCGCGGTAGAAGCTCTTGTCCGAACCGCAGATGCCCATAAGGTGGTTCTTGACTATTATGTCGTCTTCGCCGCAGACGAGCTCGCGTTCGATGAGCTCTATGTCGTACGGCCCGTTGAGGCGCGCGGCCTTGGTTACGAATTTTTCCATTGTTTCCGCTCCTTTGCGAGGTTGTTGGTTTTACGTAAAAAATACCGCCGTCCCCCGGTTTCCCGAAGGACGGCGGATTCCGATGCCGTTTAGATTATGCCGAGCATGTAGAGGATGCAGGTCACGAGCGCGCCCGTGAAGCCGGCTACGGTCGAGCCGCCGCCGACGGCGCGGATACCCTGGTTGACGTCCATGTTGGACATCGAGACCGTGACCCAGAATCCGCTGGAGTTCGCGTGCTTGAACATCAGAGCGCCGGTGCCGCAGGCGAGGAAGGCCGCGACGGGCGAGACGCCGAGCGAGTCGAGCATCGGCTGGACGAGCGCAGCCGCCGTCATGACGCCGAGCGCGTTGGAGCCCGTTACGACGTGGATGATGGCCGCGAGGATGACGGGGACGATGATCGGCGGGAAGGGCGAGGCGACGATGATCTGGCCTATCTGGTCGGCGACGCCGGAGTTCTTGACGAACACCGCTAGCGCGCCGCCCATACCGGTGACGATTATCGGCATGGCCGCGGCGTTGATGCCTTCGTCGACCCAGTTGCTGAGGACCTTCTTCGTCTTCCACTCCTTGCCGGTGAGGACGAGCGAGAGGATGCATCCCGTGAGGAGCGCCGCGAGCGGGCTTCCTATGAAGGCCATGAAGTTCGCGACGGGCGTCTTAGGCGCTATGACGGAGGTCACAGTGTTGCAGAGTATGAGGAAGAGCGGGAAGAGTATCGGCATGAGCGAGGTGCCGAGCGAGGGCAGCTCCATGTGCTCCGCGTCGCGCGCGGACTTGATGAACTCTTCCTTCGGAGCGACGGGCGTCTTGAGCGTGATGCAGTAGAGCGTCGCCGCGATGGTGCTCGGGATGGCTACGACTATGCCCCAGATGATGGCCTCTCCGAGGGGGACGCCGAGAAGCGCCGCAGCGGAGACAGGTCCGGGCGTAGGCGGAACGAGCGAGGCCGTGATGAGCGCGCCCATGTAGAGCGTTGTTCCGTAGCTCATCATGGACTTGTTCGTCTCATAGGCGAGCAGCGAGACGATAGGAATAAGAAGGATTACGACCGTGTCGGCCCAGATAGGAATACCGAGGATGAACGACGCGAGCGCGATGCCCCAGATGATGTTCTTCTCGCCGCAGACCTTGATGGCCCACTTCGTGATGCGTATGGCCGCGCCCGTCTTTTCGAGGACGGTGCCCATCGTGCATCCGAGGAAGATGACTATCGCGACGCTCTTGATGGTGCCGGAGAATCCGCTGTTGATCGTCCCTTCAATCTTCTCCCACGGCGTCCCGAGTCCGATAGCGAGGACTATCGCGGCTATCAGGATGCCGAACCCCGCGTGCAGCTTGTACTTGGAGATAAGCACAATCATCAGCACGATAACGATTGCAAACACCGCTAATACATAACCAGTTGCCATAAACAGGCCCTCCTACTGTAAATTAAAAAACCTGCTTATCGTATGAGCAATTCGCGTGCCAATGTCGCGGCGGTTATTCGATTCCGTATTTTTTTATTCTTCTCCAGAGCGTCGAGCGGTCTATGCCGAGCAGCTTCGCAGCGCGGCTCCTGTTGCCGCCGCACGCCTCGAGCGCGCGCTCTACCTCGGCGCGCCCGTCCCCGGCGGTTTCCGCGGCGCGCGGCTCCGGCTCCGCGCGCTCCGGGCTTTCCATATCCTTCGGATAGAGCGCCGCGGCTACGTCCTCTTTCGTAATCAATCCGTCCGAGCACAGCACGGCGGCGCGCTCTACGATGTTGCGCAGCTCGCGGATGTTGCCCTCGAAGGGGTACGAGCCGAGCGGCTCGAGCGCGTCCGGCGCGATGCCGGGGCAGCCGCGCCCCGAGGCGGAGCCGAGCCGCGCCAGCAGGTGCGCGAAGACGACCTCCGCGTCGCGGCCGCGCTCGCGCAGCGGCGGCAGGAAGAGGCGCAGCACGTCGAGCCTGTACATCAGGTCGCTGCGGAAGAGCCCCTCCTTCGCGAGCCGCGCGATGTTCTTGTTCGTCGCGGAGATGATGCGCACGTTGACGGAAATCACCTTCGTGTCGCCGACGCGGCGCACCTCGCGCTCCTGGAGCACGCGCAGCAGCTTGCTCTGGAGCGAGAGCGATATCTCGCTGATTTCGTCGAGGAAGAGCGTCCCCTCGTGCGCGAGCTCGAAGAGCCCCATCTTGCCGCCCTTTTTAGTGCCGGTGAAAGCGCCCTCGACGTAGCCGAAAAGCTCGCTTTCGAGCAGATTTTCGGGCAGCGCCGCGCAGTTGACGGCGACGAAGGGCCCTTTGCTCCGCGCGCTCGCGTTGTGGATGCTCTGCGCGAAGAGCTCCTTGCCCGTCCCCGTCTCGCCCGCGATGATGATGTTCGAGTCCGAGGCGGCGTAGCGCTTCGCCGTCGCGATTGTGCGCTCTATCGTTTCGCTTTCGTGGACGATGTCGTCGAAGGTGTACTTCGCGACGAGCCCCTTTTCGTTGATGCTGCGGCGTATCTGGCTTTCGAGCTTCTGTATGTTCGTGATGTCGGAGAGCGTGATGACGACGCCCGATATGACGCCTCCAACCGCGACGGGCGCGAGCGAGACGGAGACTGTGAGCCCTGTCGACGGTATTGTGATTACGCGCCCCTCGACGCCCTGCCCGCTGAGCAGCACCTCCATGAACGGCGCGTAAAGGTACGGCAGCGTCGCCTTCAGCGGCTTGTGCAGCAGGCTCGCGTCGCGGTTCATATCCTTTACGACGTGGTTGCGCACCTGTATCGTCCCCTCCGCGTCGACGTAGAGCACGCCGTCCTTCGAGGTGTAGATGACAGTCTTGTAAAGCTCCGCGACTACGCGCTCGTGGCGAATCTGCTCGACCGTCTCGGCCGCGACGTTGACAGCGTGCGTGATTGCGTCCTCGCCGGTACATATAAGCTTGCAGGGGAAGCCGCGTTTGCGCGCGAGGCCGACCGCCGAGTAGCCGCCGATGAGCGCGTCGCAGCCGTCGGCGACCGCCGCGTCGATGCTCCTCTCGAGCTCCGCAAAGGTGTCCACGGGGTACAGTGTTATCTCGCAGTCCATGAGGCGGCGCAGAGTCTCGGTCTCGTATATCTTTTCGTAAAATCCGCATATCGCGATATGCTTCGCGCCGAAGTCGCGGCGGCACTCCGCGAGTGTGCGCACGACGTCGTAGCCGGAAATCGTGAGGTCGACGAAGGGCATCTGCGGCAGTATCGAGCGCACGCGCTTCGCCGTCAGCCCGCGCGCGATGACCACGTCGTAGGCGTCCATGTCCTTAGCGGAGACCTGGTCGACGGTCATTATCCTTATCTCCATATCTATGTCGCGCCGGCGCGGGTGGCTGCGGAAGACGTTTTCAACGGTATCGCGGAGCTCGGGGTAGGGGGAGATGAACAGTATGCGCACTCGGCCTCTCTCCTTTGCGGCGGAATGTGATGCGGTGTTGCTTATGCGCCGATATTACAACAGTGCAACAACACTGTCAATAAAACGCAACAGCCGCGTGCACGAAACGTAAAAATCCGCAGACAAAAAGCGCCGCGCGCAAATTGCTGTGGCATTTAATTTGCTATCATTAGAGACAGAATCTTACAAAGGAGTGATCTTCATGCCGTCCTTAGGATGCGTCGCGGACGACTTCACGGGAGCGAGCGACGCCGCGTCGTTCCTCGCGAAAGGCGGGATGCCGGTGCTTCTCACGAACGGAGTGCCGGAGCAGGAGCCGCGCGAGACGGAGGCCGTCGTCATAGCGCTCAAATCGCGCACGCAGGAGACGCGCGCCGCAGTCGCCGATTCGCTCGCCGCGCTCAAATGGCTCGAAGCGCGCGGCGCGAAGCAGTTTTACATAAAATATTGCTCCACCTTCGACTCAACGCCGAAGGGGAACATCGGCCCGATAGCCGACGCCGCGATGGAATACCTCGGCGCGCGCTTCACGGTGCTCTGTCCCGGGCTGCCCGCAAACGGCAGAACGGTGACGGACGGCCGCCTCTACGTCAACGGCGTGCCGCTCGACGAAAGCCACATGAAAAACCATCCGCTTACGCCGATGTGGGACAGCCGCATAGCGGAGCTGATGCGCCCGCAGAGCCGCTACGAGTGCATGGAGCTGCACAAGGAGGATATGGCGCTCTCCGACGGCGAAATCTACGCGAAAATAGAAAAATTCGCCGAGGGGCGCGAGCATTTCTACGTGATCCCCGACCACGAGACCGACGAGGACGGCGAGCGCATAGCGGAGCTCTTCGGCGGCCTGACGCTGCTGACGGGCGGCAGCGGAATCCTCGAGCCGCTCGCGAAGCGCCGCTCGCGCGACGGACATTACGCGCCGTCGCACATCCACGGCACCGAGGGGCGCGCGATACTGCTTGCGGGAAGCTGCTCGAAGGCGACGCTCGCGCAGATAAAATACTTTATAGACAACGGCGGCCGCGCCTACAAGGTGAACCCCGTCGCGATGCTGCGCGGAGAGGACGACATCGAAAACATCTGGCGCTTCGCCGCGGAGGACGAAGAGACGCCGACGCTCATATACAGCTCCGACACGAGCGACAACGTGAAAGAGGCGCAGGCCTTCGGGCAGGAGGCCGTCGCCTCGCTGCTCGAGAACACGATGGCCGAACTCGCGAAGCGCGCGCTCGAGGCCGGATACAAACGCATCATCGTCGCGGGCGGCGAAACGTCGGGCGCTGTGACGCGCGGCCTCGGCTTCTCGGCCTTCCACATAGGGCGCAGCGTCGCGCCGGGCGTCCCCGTCATGAC
>DVKA01000160.1 GCA_018716365.1 Candidatus Caccocola faecipullorum | reverse complement strand
ACGGGCGCGCTGGGCTGTACAAAATAATCCCCGGCGTCCGGCTCGCAGTCTCCGCCGAAAAAAAGCCGCTCGCGGCGATTTCGCCCGTCGGGCTTGAGCTGTTCGAAGGCCGCTAAAAAATCCTCGCTTCGATGAAAACGCAGAGCGCGCCGCAGATTATCAGCGCGGCGTAAAGCAGCGGCGCGCGCCGCCGCGCGAGCAGAACCGCCGCGCGCGGCGCAAACGTCGCAGCGCATCCGACGGCGGACGCCTTTATCCAGAAAAATATAAAATCCAGGAAAAACGCATAAAATCCGCCGGCGACGATAAATTCCGAGAGATTCCACGGCAGAAGGAGCGCCGTGACAAGCGCGGCGCAGAGCGAAGCGCGCAGAGCCGCGGCTAGGTTTTCGGAAGAACGGCGCGAGCCGGCGCTGGCGCGCAAAACGTTGGGAAAGAGACATAAAAGCAGAATAAACAGGCAAACCATGCCGACGCGCCCCCAGGCTCCGGCGGCGCGCCAGAGCGGCATGACGGAGTACGTCCCGAGAGAGCCGAGCGCGCCCGGCACTCCGGCGCGGGAAACGAAGATCGCGAGCAAAGCCCACGCAAAACAGAAGGCCGCGGGAAAGGCAAGCGCCACCGCGGCAGAGCCGAAACGCGGCGCGCCGCGCGGCATATCAAGCAGCGCAGACGCAATAAGCAGCACCGCCGCGACGGAGCCTCCGAATTCAAATTCTATGAACGGCGGCAGAGAGCCCACGGGGACGAAGTAAAAGGCCGCAAGCGCGCAGAGCGCCGAAAGGCGCGCAAAACAGCGCGGCGCGCAGCAAAACAACGGCGAAGCCTCCGCGCACCGCTCCCCCGCCGGGCGCGGGAAGACAAGCGCGAAGCACAATATAAACGCGGCGAACGAAGCCGCGGAGACGAGCGTCAGAAGAATTTCCAAAATCTGCGGCGGCGCGAAGCTTCAAAAAAAGGGCCGCCTTGCGACGGCCCTTCCGTTGATTCGCGTTTCCTTACTTGAGTATGCCCTTCTCCTTGAAGAACTTCTCCGCGCCGGGGTGCAGCGGGCATGTAAGTCCGTTGAGAGCGCCCTCGAGCGTGATTTCCTTACCCTTCGCGTGGACGGCTGCGATGTCTGCGAGGTTGCCGTACATGGCGGTCAGGAATTCATAAATCTGCTCCTCGGGGACGGAGTCGTTCGTGATGAGGATGGCCATGACGGCCGGGGTCTTCGTCTCGGTCGTTATGCCGCTGTAGGTGTTCGCGGGAACGGTGCTCGGAACGAAGAACGGATATTCCTTCTGCAGCGTCGCGAGCATCTCGTCGTCGAAGCTGAGCAGGGTGACGTCCTTCGTCGTCGTGAGGTCCATTATCGAGGCGGTCGGATAACCGGCGACGACGAATCCGGCGTCGATCTGGTTGTCCTTAAAGCGGCTCGTGGTCGCCGCGAAGTCGAGGAAGTCGGCCTTCGCGAGGTCGTCGTAGGTCAGCCCCGCAACCTTGAAGATGGCCTGGACATCGCCCTCGACGCCGGAGCCCGGAGCTCCGATGCCGACGCGCTTGCCCTTAAGGTCGGCTATCGACTTGATGCCGGATTCCTTCGTGACGACGGCCTGGATGTGCTCCGGATAGAGCGACGCGACGGCGCGGATGTTCTTCGCCGGCTTGCCCTGGAAAATCAGCTCGCCGTTGTATGCCCAGTAGGCGATGTCGTTCTGGACGAACGCTATTTCGATGCCTTCGGTCGCGACGAGGTTGAGGTTCGCGACGGAGGCGTTTCCGGTCTCAGCCGTGCACTGTATTTTTCCGCCCTTCGTAATGGCCGACGCTATAGCGCCGCCGACGACGTAGTAGGTTCCGGAGGTTCCGCCCGTGGCTACCGACATGTAGGTCGGGGCCGCAGCCGCTACCGTGGTGACCGCAAGGGCCGCCAAAAGCGCCATGAAAGTTACGATAATACCTTTCTTCATCTTCAATTCCTCCCTTAAATTTTTTGCAATGCTGGCTTTCTGGGCGAAAGCCCGCTTATCGCCTTTTCCGCGCGGCCAGTTAAGCCGCGAGCCGTTTCGCCTTCGCGGTCTGCATGACGTAGATGACGCCAAGAACCGCGAGGCCGAAGAGGTCTGACATCGTGCCCGGTATCAGCAGGCAGATGGCTCCGACGAAAGCCAGAACGCGCATGTACCATGCGAGGTGCGCCTTGAAGTAGCCTATCGTGAACATCGCGAGCAGGAAGACGCCTATCAGCGCCGTGCATATCGCCTGCGCCATGTAGAACGGCTCGACGTCGATGAAGAGCAGCATCGGGTTGTAGACGTAGATGTACGGGACGAGGAAGCCCGCGAGCGCCAGCTTGAACGAGGTGACGCCCGTCTTCATCGGGTCGGAGCCCGCGATGCCCGCTCCCGCGTACGCCGCGAGCGCGACCGGAGGCGTCAGGTCCGCCGCAATTCCGAAGTAGAAGACGAACATGTAGGCCGCCATCGGCGGAACGCCGAGCAGGAAGAGCGCCGGGGCCGCCATCGTACTAGTGACGATGAAGTTCGCCGTCGTCGGGAGTCCCATTCCGAGGATGAGGCTCGCTATCATCGTGAAGAAGAGCGTGAATATCTTCGTCAGCGCCAGGGCCGCCGTTTCAGCCGTGACCTCCGCGCCCGGCGCGAGCGAGAAGAGCGACGCTCCGAGGGCCGCGAGCGATCCGTCCGGCGAGACCTCCGCCATTGCGACGATGGCTCCGGCTATCTTAAGCGCGAGCCCCGTCAGAGTGCCCATGCCGACGACCATGCCGACCGTGGCGCATGCGCAGGCGACGCCTATCGCGCTGCGGGCTCCGCTCTGGAATGCGTCGTAGAGCTTCGCCGGCGTGAGGCGCGTTTCCTTATTGAGCCACGAAAGCACGAAGCTGACGAGTATGCCGTTGAAGGCCGCCTTGAGCGGCGTGTATCCCGC
>DVKA01000159.1 GCA_018716365.1 Candidatus Caccocola faecipullorum | reverse complement strand
TCGACGTAGGCGACGAGCAGCGCGCCCTTCTCGTGCGCCATGTCCGCTATATCCTGCGCGCGCTCCTCAATTATGCCGAAGAAGTTCGGATTCATCACGAGCACCGCCGCGGCCTTGTCCGTCAGATTTTTCTTGAGGCAGTCGAGGCAGATGCGGCCCGTCTTCGGATTGTAGTCGGTGAAGGTTATTTTAACGTCGGGCTGGAGGTAGGTCCTGACGGCGCGCAGCGTGTCCGGGTTGATGTTGCCGGGGATGATGACCTCGTCGCGGTGCGTGATGCGGCAGGCCATGCGCAGCGCCGTGCCGACCGCCTGACTTCCGTCGTAGTTCGGCACGTTGCAGACGTCCATGTCGAGCAGCTCGGCCATCATTGACTGGTACTCGAACATCGCATGGAAGCGACCGTGGTCCTCGTACGGCTCGCCCGCGTAGGCCGTGAGGAACTCAGAGCGGTTCACGACCTCGTCGACGAGCGCCGGGACGTAGCGGTTGTAGCAGCCCGCGCCGAGGAAGCAGATAAGCTCCTTCGCCGTTTTGTTCTTGCCGAGGATTCCGTTGACGTGGCGCGCGAGCCCCGCTTCGTCGCAGAAAGGCTCGGGAAGCTCCATCTTGTGCTTCATGCGCATATCTTCGGGAATGTCGGAAATCAAATCCTCGATTGACTTAACTCCGATATAATCCAGCATCTCCTGCTGGACCTTCTCCTCGGAGTTTGGGATATAGGGGAACATCTTCTTTGACATAATCGCGCCTCCTTACGCAATTCCGCCGCCGTCGACGACGAGCGACGAACCTGTGACCCACGGGGCCATTCCGCTGCAGAGGAAGAAGACGCACATCGCCACGTCCTGCGGCGTGCCGAGACGCGCCATCGGACGCTGCGCGCATTCTTCCTTATATTTATCGTTATAGACGCCGCCCAGCTGCTCGCATTCGCTCTTCAGCATCGGGGTGTCGATGTCGCCCGGGCAGACGCAGTTGACGTTGATATTGTCCGGGCCGTGGTCGATAGCCATCGCGCGCGTCATGTTCCAGACGCCGCCCTTCGCCGCGCAGTACGACACGGCGTGGTCGCCGCCCTTGAGCGCCCAGCCGGAGCCGATGTTGACGATTTTTCCGCCGCCGGCCTTCTTCATGTACGGGACGACGTGCTTGCTCATCAGGAAGACGCTCTTGAGCGTCACGTTGAGCGCGAGATCCCAGTCCTTTTCCTCAAGCGTATCGACCGTGCGGCGGCGCGCTACGCCAGCGCAGTTCACAAGGATGTCTATACGCCGGTACTTCGCAGCGGCGGCGTCGGCTACCGCCTTGCAGTCGGCCTTCTTCGTAACGTCGCAGCGCATGAACTCGGCCTTGCCGCCGGCGTCGTTGATTTCCTTCTCAACCTTGCGCGCCAGCTCTTCGTTGATGTCGGCGATGACGACAGAGACGCCCGCGTCAGCGAAAAAGCGCGCGATGCCAGCGCCTATGCCCGACGCCGCGCCTGTGATGATCGCGGTCTTCCCGTTCATGCCGCAGAGCTTATTCAGGTCCAGCATTTCAATCTCTCCTAACTTCTTAAAATTTATCTACGTATTCACTGTATACACTATATTTTATGAGTATTTTATATAACAAAGGCCGTTTTTAGTCAATAGCCGGAAACTCCTGCGCGCGCACCTGCGCTTCACAGGGCGATGCGAAATCCGCCGGATTGCCGCGCGCGCATAAAATCGCCGGACAAGGCTCCGTGCGGCGACGCCGGCTTTATTTCGCCGGACAAATTTCCGTTCGCCGAAAACCTGCGAGCCGCGGCGAACGACGCGGCGCGGACGCCCGCGCGCCTGACCGGAGCGCGGCCACAAATTTGCCGGCGTTTCCGCCAACAGCACGCCGCGGCGCGAAATCCAGAAAAGCAACCGCAAGCGGCGGCCGCCTCCGCGGTTTAAGCGCCGCGCCATAAAGAGCCAGAATTTCCGCCTTTTCTGGCGGGCGGCATAAACGCGGCGCGCGGCGCACTTTTCGCCTTCGTCCGTTTGATGTAATATAGGGCTCGTGATTTATGGGAGTGATAGCGATGCCGATTCCGGCGGGAGCGGGGCACACGGCCTCGGAATTCGTCTACGAACAGCTCAGAAGGAAAATTTTTGAAAAATCGCTCACAAGCGGCCAGCGCCTGCCCGAGGTGGCGATTGCGAAAGAGATGAACGTCAGCCGCACGCCGGTGCGCGAAGCCCTGCGCCGCCTCGAAAGCGAAGGGCTCGTGCAGATCGTGCCCGGCTGGGGCGCCTGCCTCGCCTCGCCGACAAAGCAGGAAATCATAGACACCTACGAAGTGCGCGAAACTCTTGAAACAATGGCGATACGCAAGGCCGCGCGGCGGATCACGCCTCTCCAGCTCTGTATGCTTCAGGAACAGATAAACGCGGAGCGCGAGGTCTTCGTAAAAAAAGACCTCGAATCATACCTAAAGGTCAACGACGACTTCCACATCATCATAGCCGAGTCCTCCGGCAACAGCACGCTGGCGGGCTACGTGCGCAACATCCTCTCTCGCATCTTCGTGCAGATGATATTCTTCGAATCCTTCTTCGACTTCGACACCAACCCGAGCCTCGAAGAACACATAGCCATACTCGAAGCCCTCTCCGCGCACGACGAAGAAAAATGCGCCGCGCTGATCAGAGAACACCTGCGTCTGTCGATGGAAGGGCTGAAGGCGGAGTAAAATTTTATCTGTGTTAAAAAAACGGCGGGAGGACGCACGAAGCGCTCTCCCGCCGCTTTATTATTGAAGGCTTTAGGCGCGTCGTTACTTCGTCGCGTCTTTGCCTTTTTCCATTACGAGTTTGTCGATGGGGTTGACGTTCTTTTCTTTGTGGACCTGGCGCCATGTCTTTATCGGCA
Source organism: Candidatus Caccocola faecipullorum (assembly GCA_018716365.1). GTDB lineage: Bacteria > Synergistota > Synergistia > Synergistales > Synergistaceae > Caccocola > Caccocola faecipullorum. The sequence goes on along the minus strand of DVKA01000159.1, from coordinate 7,433 downwards.
TTCCCCAGATTTTGATGAAGCCGACGGAGGCGGACTGGTCGAAGATGTCTCCCGCAGAGTATGTCGCGAGCGCTTTGCTGTATACGGAGGTGTCGGACTTCATGCCGTCGATGATGCAGTTGCCTTTGTAGAGCTTCATGCGGACGGTGCCGTTGACGGATTTCTGCGTCGTCTCTACGAAGGCCTGTATCGCTTCCATGAGCGGCGAGAACCAGTAGCCTTCGTAGGTGAGTTCGCCGAATTTGACTTCGAGTTCTTTTTTCGTCTTGAGGACGTCTTTAGAAAGCGTCAGCGTTTCGAGCTTTTTGTGCGCGGCGATGAGCGCGAGCGCGCCGGGGCACTCGTAGACTTCGCGGCTCTTGAAGCCGACGAGGCGGTCTTCGATCATGTCTATTCTGCCGAAGCCGGCTTTGCCCGCGGCCTTGTTCATGTTGTCGATGAGTTCGATGGAGCCCATTTTCTCGCCGTTGATTGCGACGGGGACGCCGCCTTCGAAGGTTATCTCTATCGTCACTTCTTCGTCGGGCGCGTCTACGGGGTCGACGGTGAGTTTATAGGCGTCTTTCGGCGGCTCGTTCCACGGGTCTTCGAGGATTCCGCATTCGATGGAGCGGCCCCAGAGGTTGTCGTCTATGCTGTACGGGCTCTTCCTCGTCGTGGGCACGGGGACGTTGTGAGCCGCGGCGTAGTCCATTTCCTCTTCGCGCGTGAAGCCCCAGTCGCGGACGGGCGCGAGGACTTCAATTTCGGGGTTGAGCGCGTTGCAGGCGACTTCGATACGAACCTGATCCTGTCCCTTGCCGGTGCATCCGTGCGCGACGGCGACGGCCCCTTCTTTCTCGGCGCACCAGATGAGCGCCTGCGCGATCATCGGGCGCGAGAGTGCGGAGTTGAGCGGGTAGACGCCCTGATAGACGCCGTTGGCCTTGAGCGAAGGCCATACGAAGGTGTCGATGAACGCTTCGCGCAGGTCGACGACGTAGGCTTTCGACGCTCCGGCGACGTAGGCCTTTTCCTTTATTTCTTCAAGGTTGTCGGCCTGCTGCCCGACGTGCATCGTGAGCGTGACGACCTCGTATCCCTGTTCGTGAAGCCACGGAATGGCCACCGACGTGTCGAGCCCTCCGCTGTAAGCCAGTATTACCTTTCCTTTTTTCTCTGCTGCCATTTGAATTTCCTCCTTAGAAATTTTTATGTTTTTCAAAATATAAAAAAGCCCGTCCCTGTCCTTTTCAGACAGGGACGGGCTGAATTACCCGCGGTGCCACCCTTGTTGACGCTTTCGCGTCCGCTTCGTTTCTTTATGCTCAGGGGTGCGAGGTTTTAATCTTCTTTGCGAGAGGCGCTTTCAGCCGGTGGCTCCTCATCTCTGTCGCCGAACGATCGAACCCATGTCCCCGTCACAGCATAACACTGTATGTCCGTCACGGAAGATTCGTCGTATACGTCTTATTCGTCCGACAGATAAAAGCCTCACAGCCGCCCCTCCTTTCTTAAAACTTGTGGAACATTTTAACAGATAGCGCGATTCTGTCAACCGTCCCCACCTTTGTGTTCAAAGTGAACGGCTGCGCGCGTTTCGTTCAGTTTTTGCCGAGCGCCGCGTTTACGTCGCGTTCCATGCCGAGCGCGGAGATTTTTTCGAGCGCGGCGAACGACGTCATTTCGAGATGTACCGGCGTGAGCGAGGCGAAGCCCTTCGCCACTGCGGCTACGTCTGTGTCCTCCGCCGTGTCGTCCTCTATGCGGCCGCCGACCCAGTAGGCCTCGCCGCCGAAGGGCGTTTTGACGACCGTGATTTTATCGTTGTAGCGGCGTTTGCCTTTGCGCGCGAGCTTCACGCCGCGCAGCTCGCAGGGCGAAACGTTCGGCACGTTGACGTTGTAGAAGATCCCTTCGTCCATCGGGTGGTTTTTCGTCCATTCGAGTATTTCTATCGCGGCGCGCGCCGCCGTCTCGTAATGCAGGATTTTGTCGCGCGAACTGCAGACCAGCGAGACTGCCATCGATGGAAGGCCCGCGATTACGCCCTCCATCGCGGCGCAGGCGGTGCCGGAGTAGGTGATGTCGTCGCCGAGGTTCGGGCCACGGTTGATTCCAGAGATTACGAAGTCGGCTGGGAATTTCAGCACTTCAAGCGCCATGATGACGGAGTCTGTCGGCGTGCCGTCGCAGCACCACGCCTCCGCTCCGCCTGTGTGCGCAAGGCCGGCTTTCCTGATTTGCAGCGGGCGGTCCATAGTCATCGAGTGTCCCGACGCGCTGCGCTCCCTGTCCGGCGCGCAGACGAGGACTTCGCAGCCCGCCTCGCGCAGCGCGCGCGCGAGCGTCACTATCCCTTCGGCGTAAACGCCGTCGTCGTTGGTTACGAGTATTTTTTTCACATTTTTTCTCCTAGAACATGACGATGTGGAAGAGCACGGTCATTATCGGATACATGATATACGGGAATATGCCGAGCACGAGCAGGCCGACGACGACGAACATCCCGTAGCGTTCGAGCCAGTAATAATATTTCATGCACTGGTAGGGCAGCAGCACGTAGAGGATGCGCGAGCCGTCGAGCGGCGGTATCGGGATGATGTTGAAGGCCGCGAGGCCGAGGTTGATGTATATCATGAGCAGTATGAACTGCTGCGCCCCCCAGCTCGAAAAGAGGCCGGGGAAGAAGTTCACGAGCCGCGCGCAGACGAAGGCGGTCAGCAGGTTGCCTGCGACGCCCGCAAGGCTCACGATTATTATGTCGCGCTTCGGGTGTTTGAAGTAGCGCGTGTCGATAGGCACGGGCTTCGCCCAGCCGAAGCGGAAGAGCAGGAGACAGAGCGCGCCGACGGGGTCGAGGTGGTCGAGCGGGTTGAGCGAGAGCCGCCCCTCCCTCTCGGCCGTCGGGTCGCCGAGCATCTTCGCAGCGAAGCCGTGGCAGAATTCGTGAAAGGTGATCGCCCACAGCACGGCGGGAACGCTTAACAGCAGGTTCGCTATGCCTCCGGGCGAGAAAAGATTTCCTAACATCGACTCACATCCTTGAATTTCTAATTACCGGACTATTCTATCATGAGAAGCGTCTGCGCGGCACTCGGCCGCCACGAGCAGCAGCGCCTCTGAAATTTTGCGGAATTATCAGACGCGACGGAGTTTTGCCGAGTTCACGCGCGAACGCGGCGCAGGCGCGTGACGCACCTCTATTAAAACGCGTCGCCCCACGTCCAGTAAACGCCGAGAGTGCCGGAGGCGCATGAAACTTCTGCGCGCCCGCCGCCCTCGACGCGGTTGCTCACGGCATAGGGGAAGTCGTAACACAGCTCGGCATCCGACAGAGGCCAATGCACTCCGCTGAGATTTACTCCGCGGCAGACCGGCGAGAACGAAAGCAGAGAAAGCGCCTTCGGCCTGCGCGCGAAGGCGAGCGCGTAAGCTTCGCCGCCGCGGACGAATATCATGCCTTCGCGGTCGTCGGCCATGCAGAATGGAACTCCGGCGCGCGTCATGTTCAGAAAAGAGAGCGTCAGGCTCCAAAGATGGTCGAACCGGCCGCCGAGCGCGCCCGTTAAAATTATATTTTTTTCGCTGTTTTTACGCTCTTCCGCAAAGATTTCGAGCGCGAGCTGAAAATCTGTGAGGTCTTTGTCGCTCTGATACTCGCGCGTCTTCGCGCCGCGCTCCGCGGCCCAGCGCCAGCCTTCCGCGCTTCCGCTGTCGCGGTCGCCTATCAGCACGGCGGGAGCGGTTCCCGCGGCGCGGCAGGCCTCCACTCCCCTGTCGACGGCCCAGAGCTCGCAGCCGCGCGAGAGCGCCGTGAGAAATTCCGGCGACGGCGCGCGCCCTCCGAGCACCATGACGAGCGGCGCGGATTCCACGCGCACTCCGCCCTCTATCGTAATATCAGGCAATTCCAACAAATTCAACAGAGCACCGCCTTTCCGCGCAATTTGTAGCAAGCGCCGCCGCGTTTGTCAAGTTGACACGGCGCGCGCGCGGAACGATAATTTACAGAAGCTCTCCGGGGGAGCGCAATGCTGAGAGGAAGGCGACTTCGACCCCAGACCTGAACCGGACAACGCCGGCGTAGGAAGCGAGGCAAAACAGAAACGACGCGGCCCCGCTCTTCATGAGCGGGGCTTTTTGTAAGGAGGATACAATATGAGACACGGCATATACAGAGGCATTGCTATGACCGTCGCGGGCAGCGACTCCGGCGGCGGCGCGGGCATTCAGGCGGATTTGAAAACCTTCGCATCGCTTAAGATATTCGGCACGTCGGCGATAACTGCGGTGACTGTACAGAACTCCGTCGGCGTTACGGGCATCCATCCCGTTCCGCCCGAGATTATAAAGGCGCAGATTCTCGCCGTCGGGCGCGACTTCCCGCTCGACGCGGTGAAGACAGGGATGCTCGGCAACCGCGGCGCGATAAGCGCCGTCGCGGAGGGGCTTGCCGAACTCGGGATAAAGAAGCTCGTCGTCGACCCCGTGATGGTAGCGCAGAGCGGCGACTCTCTGCTCGAAGCGGACGCGGTGGACGCCGTGAAGAGCATAATCCTGCCGATGGCGATGATAGTGACGCCGAACCTGCCCGAGGCAGAGAAGCTGACAGGCATGACGGCGCGCACAGTCGAAGAGATGAAGGCCGCCGCGGAAGAGATAGCGAAGCTCGGCTGCGGCGCGGTGCTCGTGAAGGGCGGACATCTCGGCGGCGAGCCGGACGTTATTACAGACGTGCTTTATGCGGACGGTAAGATGACGCTCTTCGAGGACAAGCGCATCGACACGACGGCGAACCACGGCACGGGCTGCACCCTCAGCTCCGCGATAGCCGCGGAGCTCGCCGCCGGCTGCGGGCTTGAAGAGGCGGTGCGCCGCGCGCGCCTCTACCTGCGCGCGGGGCTGCACTACGGCGTCACGGCGGGACACGGCGCGGGCTGCCTCGGCCACGCGGTTACGATGCCGTGGACAGAGATAATCAATGGCTAAACCGCTCGTCTACCAGATAACGAACATCGTCTCGGCGCAGCTTCAGGCCGACTGCGTGGCGCTGCTCGGCGGCGTATCCATAATGTCGCCGCAGATCGGCGAGGCTGCGGAGATAGCCGCGGCCTGCGACGCTCTGCTGATAAACATCGGCACGCCGCCGAACGACGCGCGCGAGCTTTACCTCGCGGCGGCGCGCGCGGCCGCCGCGGCAAAACGCCCGATAGTGATGGACGCGGTCGGCTACGGCTTCTCGCGCTTCCGCACCGAGGCGGCGGACGCGCTGCTCTCGGAGATAAAATTTTCCGTAATAAAGGGCAACTTTTCCGAAATCGCCGCGCTCTGCGGCGAGGGCTGCGCGCCGCGCGGAGTTTCGAGCGAGCGCGTGGAAAATGGAGCGGCCGAGATAACGGCGGAATGCGCGAAAAAATTCGGCGCTGCGGTCTACTGCACCGGCGAGCGCGATTTTCTGGCCGACGGCGCGGGCGTCCGGCGCGAAGTGATAGAGGGCGGCTCCCCTCTGCTCGCCATGACGAGCGGCATCGGCTGCGCGCTCGGCAGCGCGACGGCGCTTTTCTGCGCGCTCGACGAGCCGTTCGAGGCTTCGCGCCGCGCGCTGAAACTTTTCCGCCGCGCCGCTGCGCTCGCCGAAAAGGACAGCGCCTCGGCGGGTCCGTATTCGTTCCGCACCGCATTCATGGACTGGCTTGCGGAGCTGCATTCCGAGGAGGAGAAAAATGTACGATAGAAACAAGCTCGCGGAGAAACTCCGCCTCTATCTCATATGCGGCGAGGGAAGCGCGCCGGAGTCCGTAATAGAGCAGACGCGCGCCGCGCTCGCGGGCGGCGTCACGGCTGTGCAGCTGCGCGTAAAAACATGGACGGGACGCGAAACCTACGAAACGGCGCTGAAGCTGAAAGAGCTCTGCGCGGAGCGCGGAGCGCTCTTCTTCGTCAACGACAGGCTCGACGTGGCGCTCGCGGCGAAAGCCGACGGAGTCCACCTCGGGCAGAAAGACCTGCCGGTTGACGCGGCGCGCGCAGTCGCGGGGCCGGATTTCATAATCGGCGGCACTGCGCGCACGCCGGAGCTTGCGCGCGAGGCGCAGCGGCTCGGCGCGGACTACGTAGGCTGCGGCGCGGCCTTCGGCACGGCGACGAAGGGCGACGCGGTCGTCATAGGCCCCGCGGGAATCAAAAAAACGCTCTCGGCGATAGAAATTCCATCCGTCGCGATAGGCGGCATCGAGCTCGACAACGTGCGCGAGCTCGCGGGCTGTGGCGCGAGCGGCATATCGCTCTCGGGCGCGATAGTGCGCGCCGGCGACCCCGAAAAAGCGGCCCGCGCGCTGATAAACGAGATAAACAAATATTTCGGATAAGAAGAGAGATAAAAAATGACGAACGACAAACACAGCCTGCTTTTCAGAAAAGCCGTGCTTGCGGGCGTGCTCGCCGCGGCGGGCGTCGCGCTCTCCGTCGTCTCCATACCGATGGGGCCGACGAAGTGCTTCCCCTTTCAGCACACAATCAACGTCTTAGCGGGAATCGTACTCGGCCCGTGGTGGGCCGTAGGCGCGGCATTCACGACGAGCGTGATACGCAACCTGCTCGGCACCGGCAGCCTCTTCGCCTTCCCTGGCAGCATGTTCGGCGCGCTCTTCGTCGGCCTCGCGGCGCGCGCCCTGCCCGAGAAATACAAAATCGCCGCCGCCTGCGCCGAGCCGGCCGGCACGGGAATCGTAGGCGCGTGGGTGGGGGCGAAGCTCCTCGGCCCCGCGATAGGCAAGAGCGTCGGCTTCCTCTTCTTCTCCGGCTCCTTCCTCGTCAGTTCCGTCCCCGGCGCGGTAATCGGCGCGGCGCTCGTCTGGGCGCTCAACAAGCGGCTTTCGATAACGCGCACCTTCGGGACGCTGATGTAGCGAAAATTCTTAAATCATAAACGGAGAGTGGCATGATGAAGCTGAGCAGCGAAAAATACCCAAATATCGAGTACACGCCCGGCGACGAAATTTTCTTGGGCAAGGGCGAGGCGGGACAGCCGTTCTGGTTCGACGTGGAAGAGGCTCTGACCGCGGACAAAGATGCTATGAAAAAGGTCGCTTTGATGCTCGACCGCGTGGACGAGCTTGAGGCGGCGGCGAAGAAATTTCTGAAAGAGACGCTCGCGGACGAAGAGAGCGAAGACTACGCGACAGTCGCCTATTTCATGGAATTTCACCGCGACGAGCTGGAGCCGGAGGACGCGGCGGCGCTCTTCCCCGTGGACGACCCGACGGCGCTGTCGTTCTCCGAGATGGTAGACTACCTCCGCGTCGATCGCTTCGGAAGCATTGCATACGCGAAGACTGGCGCGCAGGGGTTCATAATGGATCTGAATTTCAATCCCGAAATCACAGACGAGCTGATGGTGATATATTTTGACGCGGACGGCGGCGTCGCCTGCGTCGCGCACGAAAGCTGAA
>DVKA01000158.1 GCA_018716365.1 Candidatus Caccocola faecipullorum | reverse complement strand
CATGGCAGGATTTCTGCGAGGTCGCGAAGGACGGCGGCTTTGCCGGAATAGAGGTACACAACATACATGAGCCGAAGCTCTCGGAGAAGACCAGCATCTTCGACCCCGCGATGGCGAACGCCGCGCACCGTGAGATGACCGAGGCGGGCCTTTCGATACCCTGCATCGACACGTGGCACAACATCGCCGACGCTGCGGCCTTTGAGGAAAACTGCGCCGAGATAAGAGAATACGTCGAAACCGCGAAGGGGCTGCGCATTCCATACGTCCGCCTCGGCGCGAAGGACGCGGGCAAAACTTACGAAGAGGAGCGCGACGCAGTGAAGGCCGTGCTAGACGCGGTGCTGCCCGCGGCTCAGGAGGCCGGCGTGACGTTACTAATCGAGACCATCGGCATATTCTCCGATACAGACAGGCTCTGCGAGGTGCTCAACTCCTACGCCTGCGACAACCTCGCGGCGCTCTGGGATCTTCAGCACACCTTCCGCGACGCCGGCGAAGCGCCTGAAAAGACGGTCAAGAACCTCGGCGCGTACATCAAGCACGTACATCTGAAAGACTCTGAAATCGTAGACTGCGCCGTCGAGTACCGCCTCGTCTGCGAGGGCAGCCTGCCCATCGACGCGATGATGCGCTCGCTCTACTCGCTGAACTACGACGGCTTCATCTCGCTTGAATGGAACCCCGAGTGGATGCCCGACATCGCCAACCTCGAACTGATTTCGCTGCACTTCGTGAACACGATGAGCCGCTTCGGCAGCCCCGCGCGCATGGTGAAGTCAAAGCGCCTCTACGAGAGCAAGCGCGGCAGGGGTCTCTACCCGTGGCAGAAGGACAAACTTATCGAAAAGACCTTCCCGCAGGTGCTCGACCGCATAGTAGAGGAATTCCCCGACCAGTACGCCTTCAAATACACGACGCTGAACTACACGCGCACATATTCCGAGTTCCGCGACGACGTGGACGAGTTCGCGCGCGCGCTCATCTCGCTCGGCGTCAGGCCCGGCAGCCACGTGGCGATATGGGCGACGAACCTTCCGCAGTGGTACCTGACCTTCTGGGCGACGACGAAAATCGGCGCGGTGCTCGTAACGGTCAACACCGCCTACAAAATCCACGAGGCCGAGTACCTGCTGCGCCAGTCCGACACCCACACGCTCGTCATGATCAAGGGCTACCGCGATTCGCATTACGACGAGATTATGAAAGAACTCTGCCCCGAGCTTGAGACCGCGACGCCCGGCAAACCGCTCGCATGCCGCCGCCTGCCATTCCTGCGCAACATAATCACGGTGGACTTCCGCATGAAAGGCTGCCTCACGTGGGAAGAGGCCGTCTCGCGCGCGCACATGACGCCGCTTGAAGAGGTGCACCGCCTCGCCGCCGCCGTCGACATCCACGACGTCTGCAATATGCAGTACACGAGCGGCACGACCGGATTCCCGAAGGGCGTCATGCTCACGCACTACAACGTCGTCAACAACGGCAAATGCATCGGCGACCGTATGGACCTCTCGACCGAGGACCGGATGATGATACAGGTCCCGATGTTCCACTGCTTCGGCATGGTGCTTGCGATGACCGCCGCGATGACGCACGGCACGACGCTCTCGCCGCTGCCCTATTTCTCGACGAAGGCCTCGCTCGCCTGCATCAACCAGGAGCACATCACCTGCTTCCACGGCGTGCCGACGATGTTCATCGCAATGATGGAGCACGAGGATTTTGAAAAGACGGACTTCTCATACATGCGCACCGGAATCATGGCGGGAAGCCCCTGCCCGATCTCAAAGATGCGCGACGTCGTAGACAAGATGAACATGAAGGAAATCGTCATAGTCTACGGACAGACGGAGGCCTCGCCGGGCTGCACGATGAGCGACACCGGCGACTCGCTCGAAGTCCGCGTCGAGACCGTAGGCCACGCTCTGCCTGAAATCGAGTGCCGCGTCGTAGACCCCGAGACGAACGAAGAAGTTCCCGACAACGTGAACGGCGAGTTCGTAGCGCGCGGCTACAATATAATGAAGGGATACTACAAGATGCCCGAGGCGACGGCGGCGGCGATAGACAAGGATGGCTGGCTCCACACCGGAGATCTCGCCTGCCGCACGCCAGACGGCAACTACAAGATAACGGGCCGCCTGAAAGACATGATAATCCGCGGCGGAGAGAACATCTACCCGAAGGAGCTTGAGGAGTTCCTCTACACGCACCCGAAGGTCAAGGACGTGCAGGTCATAGGAGTGCCAGACGAGGCGCTCGGCGAGGAGATATGCGCCTGCATCGTGCTCAAGGACGGCGAAACCTCGACCGAGGCGGAAATCAAGGAATTCTTCCTCTCGCACATGGCGCGCCACAAATGCCCGAAGTATATAGATTTCGTCGAGGCCTTCCCGATGAACGCCGCCGGCAAAATCCTCAAATACAAGATGCGCGAGAACGCCGTCGAAAAATACGGCCTCCAGAAAGCCGCGTCGGTGAAGACGGCGTAAATTCACGGCGTCCGGCTGAATTTCATCCGGCGAATAAAAACGCGGCGGCTGCGCTGAGTTGACGGAAACCGCAACCCGCCGCGCTTTTCCTTACCTGTGATACAATCTATCTGATTTGGCAGGAAATACCGAAGTTTGACAGAAAGCATACCGAAAGGGGTTTCAGGGATTTGAACGAAAGACATCTGGTAACGATGGACGGCAACGAGGCCGCGGCCTACATCGCCTACGCCTTCACCGAAGTCGCGGCGATATATCCGATAACGCCCTCCTCGCCGATGGCCGAAAAGACCGACGCATGGTCGGCCAAGGGGAAGAAGAACATCTTCGGCCAGCCCGTCACTTTGATAGAGATGCAGTCTGAGGCCGGAGCCGCAGCCGCGGTTCACGGCGCGCTTGAGACCGGCGCGCTCGCCTCGTCATTCACGTCGTCGCAGGGGCTCATGCTGATGATTCCCGTGCTTCACAGGCTCTCGGGGCAGAGGCACCCGGGCGTGCTCCACGTCGCCTCGCGCACCGTCGGCACGCACGCCTTCTCGATTTTCGGCGACCACTCAGACGTCATGAACTGCCGCCAGTGCGGCCTCGCACAGCTCTCGACCGGCAGCGTGCAGGAAATCATGGACATCGGCGGCGTCGCGCACCTCGCGGCGATAAAGGGGCGCATTCCCTTCATGCACTTCTTCGACGGCTTCCGCACCTCGCACGAGATCAACAAGGTCGAGGCGATGCCCTACGAGACGCTCGCCTCGCTGCTTGACCGCGAGGCTCTCGCGCAGTTCCGCGCCGAGGCGCTGAACCCCGAGCACCCGATGATGCGCAGCACCGTGCAGAACCCCGACATCTACTTCCAGGTGCGCGAGGCGAACAACGGCTTCTACGACGCTCTGCCCGGCATAGTCGAGGACTACATGGCGAAGATCAGCGAGATAACGGGCCGCGAGTACCACCTCTTCAACTACTATGGCGCGCCAGACGCGGAGGAAATCGTCATAGCGATGGGCTCCGTCAGCGGCGCGGCGGAGGAAGCCGTCGATTACCTCAACGCGCAGGGACGCAAAACGGGCTACGTGCAGGTACATCTCTTCCGTCCGTTCTCCGTCGAGCACCTCTTCCGCGCGATTCCGAAGAGCGTCCGCAAAATCGCCGTCCTCGACCGCTGCAAGGAGATGGGCTCGAACGGCGGGCCGCTCTATCAGGATATATGCACCGCCTTCTCGGGCAGCGGCATGAGCCCCGTCATCGTCGGCGGGCGCTACGGCCTCTCGTCGAAGGACACAGACCCGACGCAGATAATCGCGGTGTTCGACAACCTCGCGCAGGAGACCCCGAAGAACAACTTCACGATAGGCATCAACGACGACGTGACGCACCTTTCGCTGCCGCTCGGCCCGCGCGTCAACCCCGACGGCGCGCGCCAGCTCTCCTTCAAGTTCTGGGGGCTCGGCGGCGACGGCACCGTCGGCGCGAACAAAAACACAATAGACATCATCAACAGCTACACGAGCAAGTACGGACAGGCCT
>DVKA01000157.1 GCA_018716365.1 Candidatus Caccocola faecipullorum | reverse complement strand
CCGTCCGCCGTTTTTTTAATGATTTTCTAATAATTCGAGACTATACTGGTAACATAAAGATTTCAGGGAAGAAATCGAGAGAATATCAAGGAGGAACAAGGAATGAAGAAGTTTATAGGAATCCTGGCGGTACTTACGGCGGTTTTCGGAATCACGGCTGTGGCGGCTCACGCGGCGCAGATCACAGAGGCGCAGGCGAAGGAGATCGCGCTCAAGCACGCAGGAGTGACGGCGCAGCAGGCGCAGTTTACGAAGATGAAGCTCGACAGGGATTTCGGGCGCGCCGAGTACGAGCTTGAATTCTACGTCGGAAACGTCGAGTACGACTATGAAATAGACGCGGCAACCGGCAACGTGCGCCAGTTCTCGCGCGAGGAACACATGACCGCCCCGATGCAGAACGGCGCGGCCCCGCAGGGAGCGATAAGCGAGCAGAAGGCCAGGGAAATCGCGCTCTCGCGCGTCCCCGGGGCTAAAATGAGCGACATCCGCAAATTCAAGCTCGACTACGACGACGGCATGAGGCTCTACGAAGTGGAGATATTCTACAACTTCAGGGAGTACGAGTGCGAGATCAACGCCGATACCGGCGAGATCGTCTCGTGGGAGATGGACTAGGAATAAAGCGGGAGGGCCGCCGCGCGCGGCCCTCTTATTTTTTACGCCGCTCCGGCGGCTTCGCCGGTTTTCACGAACCGGCGGATTTTTTCATTCCACGGCTTAAACGATAGGAGGCGCGGCGCATGAGGATACTTGTCGCGGAGGATGAAAGGGATCTGAACAGGCTTATTTCCGAAGAGCTGGAGGAGGCGGGATACAGCGTAGACCGCTGCTACGACGGCGGCGAGGCGATGGACTTCGTGGATAGCGCCGTCTACGACGCGGCTGTGCTCGACATCATGATGCCGGTCAAAAGCGGGCGCGAGGTCGTGCGCGAGATGCGCGCACGCGGAATATCGACGCCGGTGCTATTCCTTACGGCGCTCGACGGCGTGGACGACCGCGTTGCGGGGCTCGACGACGGCGCGGACGACTACCTCGTGAAGCCCTTCGCCTTCCCCGAGCTGCTCGCGCGGCTGCGCGCCATGACGCGCAAATACGCGCGCGTGAAAAGCTCCGTCCTCACGGCGGGGGAGCTGACGCTCGACACGGCGTCGCGCAGGGTCGCGCGCGGCGGGCGCGAGATAAACCTCTCCGTCAAGGAATTTGCGATTCTTGAATACCTCATGCGCAACAAGGGCGTCGTGCTTTCGCGCGAAAAAATTGAGAACAACGCGTGGAATTACGACTACGAGGGCGGCTCCAACGTCGTCGACGTCTACATAAGCTACCTGCGCCGCAAGATCGACGGCGGCTTCGACAAGAAGCTGCTCCACACAGTGCGCGGCGCCGGCTGGATGATAAAGGAAGAGGAATAATGGCGCGCCTCTCGGTAAAGGCGAAGATAACGATATGGTTCACGGCGCTGATGCTGATCATCACGGCTGCGGCGCTCGGCTTCATCGTCGCGCTCGGCGGCACGATGCTCGAAGAGATTGCGCAGGCGAACCTCTCGCGCGCCGTGCAGGCCAACGCCGCCGCAATCGAATACTACCGCGACGAGAGGAGCGAACGCTTCAAGGTGGACGAGGATTTCGACCCGAACTCGTTCGGCAGCCACTGCGCCGTCTACTCAAGCGAAGGGCGGCTGCTGTCCGGCGCGCTGCCCGCGGACTTCGGCGAAGGGCTGCCATTCGCGTCCGGGCCGCCGAAGCTCTCGCCAAGCGGCGGACGGCGTTTCTACGTCTACGACCTGCCCGCGGCCGGCGGGCTGCTGTGGATACGCGGCGTGACGCCGGCGGAGGAGGCGGAGGTATTCTTCGCTTCAATGGCGCGGCTTTCGTTCGTCATACTGCCGGTGCTCGTCCTCATCGGAGCGGCCGGCGGCTACACGATAGTGCGGCGCTCTTTCCGCCCGATAGACCGCATGATCGCCGCCGCGGACGCGATAAACGAAGGCAGCGACCTCTCCGCGCGTATCGGCCTGCCGCCGAAGGACGACGAGATACATAAAATCGCGGCGGCTTTCGACAGGATGCTGGCGCGCCTTGAAAGTTCGTTCGAGGCGGAAAAGCAGTTCGCCTCCGACGCGTCGCACGAGCTGCGCACACCGACCGCCGTCATCATCGCGCAGTGCGCCGCGCTCGACAAAGAGGGGCTTTCGGAAAAAGACTATAAGAACGGGATTTCCGCGATAGAGCGCCAGGCGAAGAAAATGTCGAGCCTTATAAACCAGCTTCTCAGCATAACGCGCTTCGAGCAGGGGAGGGCGAAAACCTGCTTCGAGCGCGCCGACCTCAGCGAGCTCGTCTCCGTCGTATGCGAGGAAATGTCCTCCGTGCGGCCGGAGGCGGCCCTCTCCTGCGACGTCGAGGAAAATATATACGCCGGAATAGACGTCGCGCTGATGTCGCGCCTCATAGAAAACCTCCTTGAAAACGCATTCAAATACGGCGGCGGCGAAGTGCGCGTGACGCTGCGGCGCGAGGATGGAAAAATCAGACTCCGCGTGAGCGACAACGGCGGAGGCATCCCGCCAGAGGAGCTGCCGAAAATATGGCAGCGCTTCTACCGCTCCGACAAATCGCGCTCAAGCGGCGGTCTGGGCCTCGGCCTGTCGCTCGTCAAACAGATAGCCGCGCTCCACAACGCGGAGATAACTGCGGAAAGCAGCCCCGGCGAAGGCACAGCCTTCACGCTGACGATGGCGGAGGGCGAAGGGAAATAGGCGGAACGGGCGCGAAGAATGCCAATCCGTTTTTGGCGCTCCCGTATATCACGGCTAATTTAGCGTACTGTGCACAATAGGTATGTATTGTTTATAACTTACCAATAATATAGTAGCTATTATATAATAATCCGTGGAAGGGCCCCAGGCAGCGATGCCGTGACTGCCAGAGTATGGGATTTCCCCCGGCAAGGAAGGGGGGAAACGGATGCCGAAAAACGAAAAAGGCCGCTCTCCTTACGAATGGGCGACCTTAATCGTAAAGCTGCTTACAGCGTTTGCGGCGCTTATTGCAGCTTTAGCGGAATTTCTCCGCTAGACACCGTGATAACTTGGCCTTAATTGTCTAGGCTGAGGTCCCATCTCAGCTTAGGCAGGCCGGAGAGGAGCTTTCCAGCTTGCCCTTTCTGCGGGCCTCTCTCTTCCGTTTCTTATTATACCATTATCTGTTTCCCGTGCCATTATCATCACATTTACACAAACCTGCGCGCCCAGACGCCGTAAAAAAAACACATTCGTTTCATGCACATCTACGACGAATATGAGCCTTAACACGAACGGCTTCCGCCGCCTCGACGATACTGTGCTGTTCGTGAAACAGCGCTGAATCCCGCGCGTTCCGGCGAAATGCGGCAGGTTTTCGCATTAAAAAGAGCGTTAAACGTTTGACTAATATTATCCTATAAACCACGACGGCGCGGACGCCCGTCATGCCGCGCATGAGATTGCATAAAATGAAGGGACGCCCCGCGCGGAGCGTCCCCTTTCAAAATTTTCCATTCGCCTGAAAATATCCCGCCGCCGCTAAACGCAGGTCAGCCGCGCGGCGAAGCGCGCGTTTTCTATAATCGAAGCGAGCTGTATCTCCGACGAATATCCGCCGGACATACGGTCGAGCGCTGCGTTCACCGCGGGGTGGTAGTATTTTCCTGCGCGTTCCGCCTCCCGGCCTTCGTCGACTGCGCGCGCGAGGATCTCATTATCTTTAAGGCGCAGCTCCGGCGCAATTCCTCGCAGGATAAGCGTATGCGGCGCGCATTCTTCGCCGTTCCATTCGCCGTCGAGCGCGACTGGCGCGCCGTTGAAGAGGTAGCCGGTGCAGAAGGCGCTTCCGCATCCGAGGACGCGCACTCCCGCGCCGCGCAGCCAGCCTATGGTCGCCGCGATGTCGAGCATATCCTTCGGCGACGTGCAGACGAGCGCCGCGGGCAGGTCGCGCAGCGCGAGAAGGTCGTAGCAGGGCGCTTCCTCCTTCGTTCCTTCAAAGCCGCCGATTCCGCACGACACCGCGCACGGCACGCCGAGGCGGCGGCAGGCCTCCATCGTCCCCGACGCCGTGAGCGCGCCGGAAAGTTTCTCCGCGAGCGCGGATTCGATACGGGCGGCCGAGAATTTGCCGCGCGGGCGCGAGCTGCGGAACGGAAGATACTCTTCCATAGTCCCAGCCATGATTTTACCTTTCTGCACCCAGCATATTGCGGCCTTCTCCAGTCCGGCGTCATACCAGCGCTTTGCGAGTTCTTCGCCGCCCACCGACGCGAGGCCGAACGTGAGCAGGCAGCTCTCGACGAGGAAAGCGGGCGCGCCCGCCCGCGCGCCGTCCAAATTCCGCGCCGTTCCAACAGGCGCGCCGCCGCCGCAAGCCGCGTTAAAATCCGTCATTTTTACTCACCTCCCGCTCTTATTTATATGAAGTATTTTACATTTCCGTCAGCCAAAATTATAGAAACGCGGACAGCCCAGAAAAAGTTTTACAGCTTACGCACAAACGGAACTCCTTGCGCGCGGAGCCGGAGCGGATTATATTGTGTGACGGAAAATCAGCGGCTTGCAAAAAGGAGGCCGGAGCGGGAAATGGCAGAAATCTGGGACCTTTACGACGCGGCGGGCCGGCGCGCGGGAACGACGATGAAACGCGGCGATCCGGTGCCCCGCGGGTTTTATACGCTCTCCGTGAGCGTCTGGCTGACGAACGGGCGCGGCGAATATTTACTGTCGAAGCGCCATCCGGCGAAGAAGTTCCCGAATTTCTGGGAATGCACCGGCGGCGGCGTGCTCGCCGGAGAAGACAGCCTTACCGCGGGAGTGCGCGAGGTGCGCGAAGAGCTTGGAATCGTACTGGCGCCGGAGGAAGGCCGGCTGATATACCGGACGCGCCGCGACGATTTTCAGGATTTCTACGATGTCTGGCTTTTCCGCATCGACGCGCCGCTTTCGTCGCTCGTCCTCCAGCCCGAAGAGGTTACGGCAGCGCGCTGGGCTTCGCGCGAGGAGATAAGGCAGCTCCGCGCCGCAGGAGAGCTGCACCCTCTGCTCGATTACATCGACGGGGTTATAATTTAGGATTTTTGCCGAGTTTTTTCAGCTTCGGCAGAGCGAAGAAAAGATGCGCGAGCGCGGCGGCGCTTAACGCAAGTATGAAGACAAGCGCCCAATGGTAGCCCTCGGCTGCGAATTTCCCGCCGGACACTGGATATAGATTGATAATCACGCCGATAAACCACTGCAAAAGGAAAGAGACGACGAAAATCGTGAAGTTGAGCAGCGAAAAGGCGCGCCCTGCGACGTCCGGTTCAAACAGCCGGCCCGTAATCGAAAATGAGATCATCGTCATCGTCGAGCAGAACATTACGCAGCACCAGAGCGGAGCCGCAGCGCCGCCGAAAAATATAATCGCCGCGATAAAGACCGAGAATAAAAACCCCGCGAAGAAATAGAATTCCTCCCACGTCAGCCATCCTTTTCTGGAGAGGAAGCTCGCTATCACGCCGTTCATAAGGTATCCGGCGGCTATGCCCGTCGAGCTCAGCAGCATCATCAGCCCAATCTCCGAGCCGTCCAGCATGGCGACGTCCCTGAGCCACGGCCCTATCCACAGATAAGCAAAGGCGAAAAGAACGCCGTCGGCCACAGCGACCACGGGGGCCACGTAGAGGAACCTTTTATCCGTCACGAAGCCGAACATCTCTTTAGCCGCGCGCAGCAGGCTCTGCCGCCCGCCGCCCCTGCCTGCGGCCTCTCTGGGCGCGAGGAAAACGAGCAGCAGTATTGCGATCAGGACGGCAGCCGATGCGGCGAACATTATTTCCCTCCATGAACGGTACTGAAGCGCCAGCGTGACGGGCCGCGTCGCCGACATTACGCCGATTCCGCCCATCAGACTTTCGAGGCTGAAGGCAAGCGGCAGGTATTCCTGCGGCAGCCAGTGCGCGAACGATTTGAAGGCGGACATGAGGGCCGCCGCGAAGCCGAAGCCGATGAGGGCCCGCGCGCAGATAAGCATGACGTAGCTCTGGGCGCAGGCGAAGAGGAACGTCCCGGCCAACGCGAACGACAGCATCGCAATGAGAGTCTTCCTCCCCCCGAAACGATCCAGCATCAGGCCGAGCGGAAGCTGCGCAGCGCCGAACGCGGCGAGATTCATTGAGGAGACGAAGCCGAGAGCGGCGGGAGTGAGCGAGAACTCCTCCGTAATATACGGCGCAAGCACGGAATTGACGCTGCCGATGAACATTCCCAGAAAAAAGGCGAAGCCGAACGGTATCCAGAGCCGAAAGAAAAGAGAAGAAAAAAATCTGCCGCCGTTATTGCCGTCCATATCAAGCCGTCTCCCGTTCAAATCAAAAATATAATACTGGCACAGACCGGCGACATTATATCTCATAAAAGCAAAAGCGGCTCTATACTGAGCCGCTTTCGCCGCAGCAATATCTGAAAAAACGGTATGTTTTTATTTCAGCTTCCCGTATTCCTCTTCCGAAACCGGTTCGAGCCATGTCGCGGGGCCGAGTTCAGGGTGGATCTCCATCGCTATGTGCGAGAACCACGAATCCGGGGCCGCGCCGTGCCAGTGTTTGACTTCGGCTGGGATTTCTACGACGTCGCCGGCGCGGAGTTCGCGCGCCTCTTTGCCCCATTCCTGATAGAAGCCGCGCCCAGCCGTGACGAGCAGGATCTGCCCGCCGCGATGGGTGTGCCAGTTGTTGCGGCAGGCCGGAGCAAAGGTTACGTTCGCGACGGGGCATGGCATCCCAGTCAGCATTTTAAGCCAGACTTCGCCGCTGAAGTTTTCATTGTCGAACCTTTCCCCCGCGGGGAAAATCAGGCTATCTTTGAAATCAGTCATCTGCGCGCCTCTTATTTATACGACTTCGCGTAAATTTCGACGCAGTCCTCGACGGAGAGCTCTACGCGGTCGTTGACGAAGAGCCAGCACATCGAATCCATAGCGTTTTTCGCCATCTTCTCAAATTCGTCGGGAGTGATGCCGTAGTCGGACATTTTGAGGTTGTCGACGCCGCATTCGCGTTGGAGGTTCGCAAGCGCGGTCAGGAAGTCCTCCGGCTTCGAGGCCTCCGTCATGCCCATCGCCTGCGCCATGCGCACGAAGCGCTCGGGCGCGACGCCTTTTTTGATGAAGAATTCGTAGTAGGCGAGGCTTATCATTATGAGCCCCGCGCCGTGCGGAAGCTCCTGGTGGTAGGCGCTCATCGCGTGCTCAAGCGAGTGCTCGCTCGTGCAGCATCCGACGCACATCTGGATTCCCGATAGGTAGTTGCCGAAGGCGACCTTCGCGCGCGCGTCGAGATCCTTGCCGTCACGCACAGTCGCCGCAAGGTTGCGGCCGACGTTCTCTATCGCGGTGATGGCGACCATGTCGCTCATGAGGTTCGCCTTGTTCGAGATGTAACCCTCGGTGCTGTGGAAAAGAGCGTCGAAGCCCTGATAGGCGGTGAATTTCGGCGGGACGCTCGTCATCAGCTCGGGGTCTACTATCGCAATCACAGGGAAGAATTTTTCGCTGACGATTCCCGTTTTCTCGTGCGTTTCGGGGTTCGTGATGACGCCGCCAGAGTCCGTCTCGGAGCCCGTGCCCGCGGTAGTCGTTATCGCAACTATCGGCAGCGGGTCGCGCTCCGGCGTTTTGCGTCCGCCCGTGCCGCTCTGCACGTAATCCCAGAGGTCGCCGCCGTTCGTCGCCATCAGCGCGATGGCCTTTGAGGCGTCCATTACGCTGCCGCCGCCGAGCGCGACGACGAAGTCGCAGCTGTGCTCGCGCGCGAATGCGCCGCCCGCCATTACCGTGGACTTCAGCGGGTTCGCCTCGACTCTGTCGAATACGAAATATTCTACGCCCGCCTTTGCAAGCTGCTCCTCAGTGCGCGCGAGGTAGCCGTTTTCGCGCGTGGACTTTCCGTTGGAAATTACGAGCATCGCCCTCTTCCCGGGCAGCGCCTGCTTGTGCAGGTTGTTCAGCTCGCCCGCGCCGAAAAATGCCTTCGTCGGTACGTACATCAGAAATTTATCCATTTATATCTTTCTCCTTTCAGACTATATCTCTTATCTTAAATCCATCATTATAAAAATACCACTTAAAGCCGGCTCAAAGTCAAGAGCCAGCCGTTTTATGCTAAAAATTTCTCCGCACATAAAAAATCCCCGCCGCGCGGCGGGGACTCACCGTTCTTCAGATATTCAGACCGAGGGCATATCGCCGCAGAGGACAAGCACAGCCTCCTCTTCGCCGACGTTCTCCCAGCGGTGCGGAACGAAACCGTCGTAATAAAGCGAATCGCCCGCGCCCATCTCGCAGCTTCCGCCGCCGTAATAGAAACTGACCCTGCCGCTGACGACGTAGAAAAACGCCTCGCCTGGCGCGGGCTGTCCGAGTTCAAGCGTCGCGCCGCCAGGCAGCGCCGCCTCGACCGGCTGCATCTTCGCGCTGCGCCGCATCGTCAGATAACGCAGCGTCACGCGCCCGTCCTCCCCCGCCTGCACGACGAAGCCGCCGCCCCTGCGCACCGGCGCGAGCGGCTCGCGCCCCTCCGGCTGCGTCAAAGCGGAGACGGCCACGCCGTAAACCGCCGCAAGCTTGCGCAGGCTGTCGATACTCGGCTCCGACTTTCCAGTCTCCAACTTAGAGAGCTGGGCGACCGACAGGCCGGCGCGCTTAGAAAGCGCTTCCAGCGTCCATCCGCGCTCCTTTCGATACCGTCTTATGGTTTCTGCGAAACTCATAGCGTCGCCCCGCTTTCGTTAAAAAGTATGAAGATATGCCCTTGATTTTACATATTAAATTCCTCTGAAAAAAGTATAGCCCCACCAATAGTGTCAGTCAATGACAACTATTTTTTTATCATTTATATAATAAAACTGTATTTTTTATATTTATATATAAATTTTGAAGCCCCGATAAATAAAATATAAAGCCTTGCAGTACGAAACAGCCAAAAGCGCGCGGCGCGCTTCGAAAGATGAAAAACGACAAAATAATAATCAATGTAAGTCAAATTGAAAATACTCTTTTAAAGCCGTTAAAGCGGAAAAAATCATGCACGCGGCGCACTTCTAAGCCGCGGCCGCACCGCCAGACGCATGACGGCGCGCAGAATGAAGCGCTTTTTTCGGAGCGTCAGACGTTTTTGACAG
>DVKA01000156.1 GCA_018716365.1 Candidatus Caccocola faecipullorum | reverse complement strand
CGTCGGCTTCAGGGCCGCCATATGCGCGATGGAGCGCTTTGGAATAGAGGGGCGCGCGCAGGACGAAGAGCTGGTCTGCGTCGCCGAGAACGACGCCTGCGGAATAGACGCGATTCAAGCCCTGCTCGGCTGCACGGCGGGCAAGGGAAATCTGATTTTCCGTCTGCGAGGCAAGCAGGCTTTCACGTTCTATGACAGAAAAAGTGGGAAGTCGTTCCGTATTTCGCTGAAAAATCTGGATTTCGCCGACAGAGAGTCAAAGCGCGCCTTCATGGAAAACGCGGCCTCGGAGGAAATTTTCGATTTCGGCGAAGCGCTCTTACCCCTACCCGGCGAGGCGCGGATATATCCGTCGCACAGCTGCGCTGCCTGCGGCGAACGCACCGCAGAGCCGTGGCTGCGCGTGAAAGACGGGAGGCTGCTCTGCCTCGACTGCCTGGAAAAAGAAAATCGCTGAGAGACGCGCAGAAACATAAAAATAAGGCCGGGGCGCGGAGCTCCGGCCTTTCGTATTTTATTTTCTCTAAAACTACATTCCCATATACGCCTTGCGCACTTCGTCGGAGTTGAGAAGCTCCTGCGCCGTTCCTTCGTGGACTACGCGCCCAGTCTGGAGGACGTAGCCGCGGTCGGCGATTTCAAGCGCCTCCTGCACCATCTGCTCGACAAGCAGGACCGTGACGCCGCGTTTGCGTATTTCCGTGACGGTTTCGAGCACTCGCTCGACGAGGCTCGGCTGGAGGCCGAGCGAAAGTTCGTCGAGAAGTATGAGCTTCGGACGCGACATCAGGCCGCGCGCTATTGCGCACATCTGCTGCTCTCCACCGCTCATCGTCTCAGCCGTCTGTTCGGAGCGGTCCTTGAGTATCGGGAATAGCTCGTACATCTCTTCGATGCGTTCCGCTACGACGTTCTTGTCCATGACGCTGAAAGCTCCAAGTTCGAGGTTTTCGCGCACGCTGAGCTTTGCGAAGAGCCTGCGTCCCTCTGGAACGTAGCTGATTCCGTGCTTGATTATCTCAAACGCCGGTTTTTTGGAAATATCTTCGCCGCAGAACGATATGGAGCCTGATTCAGGATGCATGAGTCCCGCTATCGTGCGCATGGTCGTCGATTTTCCCGCGCCGTTCGAGCCAAGTATCGCGACGATCTCGCCTTCGTCGACATGGAGGGAGATTCCGTGGATGACGGGGACATGGTCGTACGAGCAGAATATGTTGTTGACTTCGAGCATACGCGCCATTACTGATTTCCCTCCCCGTGCAGCCGTTTACTGAACTTCTCGCCGAAGTAGGCCGTTATGACGACCGGATCGTGGACGATGTCGGCGGGCTTGCTTTCGGCTATCTTCTGTCCGCTCGCCAGAACTACTATTTTGTCGGCGATCGGCATTATTGCTTCCATTATATGCTCGACCATGAGGATAGTCAGCCCTTCTTCCTTGAGGCGGACGATGACGTTGACCATTTCCTTGACCTCCGACGAAGTGAGGCCTGCGACGGCTTCGTCAAGCAATATAAGTTCAGGTTCGGTAGCGAGAGCGCGCGCTACTTCGAGACGTTTCTTGTTGCCTATCGTGAGGCCGCCGGCGAGCTTGTTTCTGTGCTCTGAGAGAAAGCAGAGATCCATGCAGCGCTCTGCGACTTCGCGCGCCTTCGCCGTGTCGCTGGTGCGCATATAGGCGCCGACGAGGATATTCTCAAAGACTGACATTTCCTTGAGAGGACGCACGACCTGGAAGGTGCGCGCCACGCCGAGGCGCGCCATCTTGTAGGCGGGAAGGTCTGTCACGTCTTCGCCTTTGAATGTTATCTTGCCGCTCGTCGGCTTGTAGAGGCCGGCGACGCAGTTGAAGAGCGTCGTCTTGCCCGCGCCGTTCGGGCCTATGAGCCCGACTATCGAGCCTTTTTCTACGTCGAACGAGACGTCGCTGTTAGCGAGCAGCGAACCGAATTTCATCGTAAGGTTTCTGACTTCGAGCAGCGCCATCAGCGATCCCCTCCTTTTTCCGCCTCTTCCTGCGATTTGTTAAGTTTTCTGGATATATAGCCGAGAAGCCCCATTATTCCGCGCGGCTCCTTGATCATGACGATGATGATGATGAGCCCGAAGATTATAAGGTCCACGCCCGGGCCGAGGTGCGAGAGATAGGCCCTCGTGTACTCCTGGAGCGGTATCAGCACAAGAGCGCCGAGGAACGGCCCCCAAAAGGTGCCGAGGCCGCCGAGTATCGTGATGAGCACGAACTTCATGGACATATCGAGAGACATGACCATCGGCGGGTCGACGCGGTAGTTGTACTGAGCGAAGAAAGCTCCGCAGAGAGCCGCGAGCGCCGCGGAAAGCGCCATAGCTCCAAGCTTGACGACGGTGCTGTTGACGCCGAGCGATTCAGCGGTTTCCTGCCCTTCGCGGACGGCGAGCAGATAGTAGCCCATGCGGTTGCGCTCAATGTGGCGGACTATGCCGAAGACGAGAAGGAATATCGCAAGAGCGCCGATGTAATATCCCGTCTTGGTCGTCGACCACGAGAAGTTCACCCATCCGTCGGGAAGTATCGGATAGTCGAGGCCGAGCGCGCCTCCGACGGCGTCCCATATCATGAAGAGCCTGTTGAAAATTTCAACTATCGCAAAGGTCGCTATCGCGAAATAGTGTCCTTTAAGCCTGAAGCACGGGTAGCTGATTATTATCGAGACCGCGGCCGCCGCGAGCATTCCGAGCGGGGCGCCGAACCACGGCAGCGAGCCGAAGGTTACTACCGCCAGCCCCGCGCCGTATGCTCCGATGCCGAAGAATACGGAGTGCCCAAAGGATACCTGTCCGCCGTAGCCGCTGATGATATTCCACGACTGCGCCATGGAGGCGTAGAGCAGAACCATCGTAGCGACGTGGCCGAAGAACGAGCCGCCGATCACGCCCGGTATGCAGGGCAGTATGACGGCGATGGCGATGAACGCATACCAGAGTTTGTCTTTCTTGTTGAGGCTCATATGCATCACCACCCGAAGAGGCCTTTAGGCCGAACAAGTATGACTATCAGGTAGATAGCGAATACCGCGACGTATTTTACGACGGCCGCGATGTAGAAGCCGGAGAACGACTCCACAAGGCCGATAAGCAGCGCCGCGGCGAGAGCGCCGGGAATGCTTCCGAATCCTCCGAGCGCGACGACGACGAAGGCGATGAGGCTGAACAGAGCGCCGACCTCGGGATGGACCGCAAGATAGGTGGTCATGAGGCCGCCCGCCACGCCGACGCAGGCGCCGCCGATGCCGAATACGAGCAAGTAGATTTTTTCAGTGTTTATACCCATAAGCTCCGCCGCCTCTTTGTCCATGGCGGTGGCCTGAATGGCCCAGCCGAGGCGCGTCTTCTTGATGAGCCAGTAAAGCGCCGCAAGTATCACGAGCGCGAATATGCCTGTTACGAGCTGCGGAACGGAGACGATAGCCCCTCCGATCTCGAACGTCTTGCCGTCCAGCATGGTGCCGGAGAGAAGGCGGAAGTTCGGGGAGAAACGGTTCATGCAGAAATTCTTCAAAAGCATTGAAAGGCCGAATGTGGCAAGAAGCGGGGCCATAGCCGCTTTGCCAAGGCTGTGCTTGATTATGACCTTATAGGTTAGAGCGCCCATAATAAAGAGGAATATGCCGGATGCGATCCATGTGAAGAGCGGATCGATGCCGAGGATAAACCCTAACCAATAACAGACGTACATCGCCACCATGAGGAATTCTCCGTGGGCGAAGTTGATGACGTCCATAACTCCCCATATCATGCTGAGTCCCGCGGCGAC
>DVKA01000015.1 GCA_018716365.1 Candidatus Caccocola faecipullorum | reverse complement strand
AGGCGCGTCGTTCAATCGTTTTAAATCCTCAACTTCTCTGAGATATGCTTCCTTCTCGTTCATTTTGTTCACTCCTTAAAAACTACGCTTCACAGATTAAATCGCGAACAACCTTGCCGCAGTACGGTTCGATGGTAATTTCCGCAGCATCCACCCTTTCTTTGCACGCGAGCTTGACCGCGCCGTCTACCTTCACCATGCACTTGCCGCAGGCTGCCTGGCGGCACGCGGCGTGGGAAAAGAAGGCGAGCGTGTGATCCTGGTTCTCATATATATTTTCGAGAATGTTCATCACGGAAACGACGGCGCCGTCCTCGACCTCGACGGCGTATGTTTTATATTCTCCACTGCCGGTTTCGCAGCCGCGCAGGATATTGACCTTTATCTTTCTCATCTGCCGCCCTCCTCAGCTCAGCTTCTCGATGACGTCTTCCACGTAGGCGATGTAGTCCTTCTTCACCAGCTCGGGATGTATTTCCGTATGTACCGGCGCGGCCCACTCCGTATTCAGGCTCGCATCCGTCACGACGAGATTACGGAGGTAATTCTCGTTGTCCGTGTACATGTAATCCTCCCTCACGTGGACGCCGCGGCTCTCTTTTCTCATAGACGCCGCCTTCAGCGTGGCCGCCGCCGTCAGCAGGCCGTTGCGCAGCTCAAGATATTCAAGCCATTCCTTGTTGTATCTGCGGTCCGGCGTGGCGAAAGAAACAGACTTAAGCTCGTCCCGCAGCGAGAGCGTTTCGCCGAGTCCCTTGTCGAGCGTCTCTCCGCGGCGTATGACGGACAGAGCCTTCGAGGTGATTTTATGAAGCTCTTTTCTTATCTCAACCGGGCTCGCGCCGCCCTTAGAAGCGAACGGACGCAGCAATTCGTCCTCCATCTCGCCGACGAGGCCCTCTGTGGCCGCGGCGAAGGCACATTCCTTCGCATAAGATGCGGCAGACGTTCCGGCGATGTTTCCCTCGATAAGCATCTCCGTCGTCGCCGCGGAGACGCGGTTCGCGCCGAACATGCCGCCCGTGCATTCTCCGGCGGCGAAGAGCCCCGGAAGCTTGGTTCCCATCTCTTCGTCTATTCTGATTCCGCCTTCGAAATAATGGGCGAACGGCGCGCAGGTCACGCAGCCGCCGTCGTGGAAAATTTCCATAATGTCGTGATACATGCCCTTGGAGAGGCTCGGCAGGTCGTTGTAAAGCTCTTCCTTAAGCTCGCGCGGTTCGAGGTCGAGCTTATAGTAGACGCCGCCGAAGCGGTTGCAGCCGCGCGAGTTTATCTCTTTCTGCAAAGCGTAGGAAAGCAGCATCTTGTTCCATTCCGTGTCGAGCGCGAGTCTCTCAACGTCGGGGGAAAGGTAGCGCTGCGTAAACGGCTTGCCGAATTTATTGACGAATGTGCCGTAGCCGATGGTGTTCATAATATAGGGAAGGATGTTGCCCTTATACATCGTCGGTGAAAGTATGACGGCGGGGCAGTAAGAGATCATCTCCATGTCGATAAGCTCGGCTCCGGCGCGCAGCGCCGCGGCCGGCCCCTCGCCGCAGCAGTCCGTCGGGCCGCTTGTATTTCGGAAGACGCCGTGGCTGCCGCCGGTGGCGATAATCACTGCCTTCGCGGGAACGTACCTGACGTTTCCGGACAGCAGGTCTACGCACATGCATCCTCTGACGGCTCCGTCCTCGACTACGACGTCGGTGAAAAGCTGGTTCTCCGCCCATTCTATTCCGAGCTCCTTCACGCGCTTGAAGAGCGCGTCCAGGATGGCTGAGCCGAAGACTGATATGCCCCGCTCGCCCTCGGTGCCGAGCACCTCCATGCCCCAGCTCATGAGCTCTCTGATGCGGTCGGGCGCGCCGTCGACGAACTTCCTGACAAGCTTCTGGTTGCCGAGATAAAATCCCTCGTGGCACACGTCGGCGAAGAACTTATCCTTCGTGTCATCCTTGTTCCATTCGCTCAGCCCCATTTCGTAGAGGCTCGCTCCGTCGCAGGCTATATCCGCGCTCAAATTCGCCCCGGCGAGCAAGGTCGACCCGCTGCGATTGATTTTGCCTTTAGCCAGAATGAGCGTCCTTGCGCCGCCCTCCGCCGCGCTGATCGCCGCGCGCAGGCCGCCGCCGCCGCTTCCTACGACGACCACGTCATAGGGAACATACACTTCCGCCATTTTCTTTCCTCCATTTCATAACCGAACATCCGCCGTTAGCGCTTTTTGTTTTGTTTCAAACAAAACAAAAAATACTATCCAAACGGCGCTCCGTCAATAGAGGAAAGGTTTTTTGTATGTAAATTTGTAGAAAAAGAGATATTTTATGAAACGACGGCAGACTTCAGATGCCGTCCGCAAAGGTCTTCCATGTAATCCGCGTAGCGGCAAAGCACGTCAAGCACCAGCCGCTGAGACGGTTCCGGCAGCGACTCGAAGTAGCTGTAGAATTCATTGCCGACGACGCTGTGGAATTTGTTGTGCGCGTGAAAGACGTCCATTCCGGACTGCGTGGCGCGGTAGTAGACCTCCTTGCGGTTGCCATCGTCTCTGTAGCACTCGACCAGTCCGCGCTGCATGAATTCGCGCGTCATTTTGGAAATTGTGCCCTTCGGAACGCCGGTGATATGGGCGAGCCTCGTAGTGTTGACTCCGGGATGCAGTATGATTTTCTCAAGCGTGTGCATTTCCCGCGGCAGCAGGCGTGTGCCGGGAACGTACTCGCGATGGATTCTGTTGTCGATGTTCGTATAACTGCATATCCGCAGGATAGCTTCGTCAAATCCCGAGCGACAGTCCGGCATTCAGACTCACCCCGTATGATAGGTTAGATTTTTCAACTGCTGATGAAATTCACAGATACAGCGCCGGCGGCGCGGCTGTACGCATTTCCGCGGCCTATGACGCTTTTATCGACTGCGGGTCTAATTGTAGCATCACGGCGCGGCTCTGTCACACCGTTTTATCACGTAACCGTTATATCTTATCAAAGTCTGTACGCACACAAAAAACGCGGCGGGGGCGACATTGCCCCGCCGCGCCGCGTTTTTGTGACTGACGCGATGCCTTTGTTTACGCCGTTACGCTTCCGGACGGATTCTCTTGTAGAATACAGCCGAGCCGTCCTTGGCTTCGAGCATGTAACCGTCTTTGTTCTTCGGGTTGTGGAACTCGTCCATCGTGAGCTTCGTGTGCATGAGCTGGAGGTCCTTCGTCTGCTCGAGGGCATCGCGGACCTTCTGCGGGTCGGTGCTGTTCGCGCGCGTTATAGCGTCGGCGAGCCAGTAGACGGAGTCGTAGGCCATGACTGCGTTCATAAATTCCTGGCACTCGGTTCCGGTCTGCTTCTTATACTTGTCGAAGAAGTCCTTCAGCGCGGGGTCTTCCTTCGCGACGTGGCTGACCCAGAAGGTGTTCTTCATAGCTTCCGCTCCGG
>DVKA01000155.1 GCA_018716365.1 Candidatus Caccocola faecipullorum | reverse complement strand
CCATGACGCGAAGACTCTCGCCGCGGCGCAGGTGGCCTCTTATCGGAGGTTCGGCTACGACAGCATAAGGATTTTTACGGACCTTTTCCCGTGGGCCGAGGCTATGGGCGCGAAGGTGAAGTTCCCTGAGGACGACACCGCCGACCTCGAAGCGCCCGCGATCAACGACGTGAGCGAAATAGACAAGCTGCGCCCCGCCGACCCCTACAAGGACGGACGCCTGCCAGTGCATCTTGAAGCGATGAAGTACCTGCGCGACGCCGTCGAGGGCGAAATCGGCTGTTCCTGCGGAATCCCGGGCGCTTTCACGAACGCCTTCTTCCTCATGGGCGTCGACAAGACGCTGAACATGCTGCGCAAGAATCCGGAGCCTGTGCACCGCCTCTGCAAAATTTCGATGGAGACGATCAAGGCCTACGCGGCCGCGGCGATGGACATCGGCCTGACGCCGACGATTTCCGAGCCTATGTCCTCCTGCACCGTCGTCAGCCCGAAGCACTTCCGCGAGTTCTCGCTGCCCTACCTTAAAGAGCTCGTCGATTTCATCAAGGGGCGCGGCAAGGGCGTAATCATCCACATCTGCGGGCAGACCAGCAAAATCTGGGAAGACGTGGCGGCGCTCGGCGTCTCCGGCCTCAGCATCGACAACGTCGCAAGCATCGCGGACTGCAAGCGCCTCGTCGGCGACAAGGTGAAAATCCTCGGCAACGTGGACCCGGGGCGCGTGATGTACTCCGGCACGCCGCTCGACGTGCGCGAGAAGACGCTCCAGTGCATCTTGGACGGCTACGACAACCCAAAGGGCTACGTCGTCATGTCCGGCTGCAGCCTGCCGGTGGACACGCCTTTCGAGAACATCCAGATGATGATGGACACTGTGCGCGAGGTCGGCTATCCAGTGAATCCCGACCGCGTGCGCGAAATGCTTGAAGAATGCAGGGAGCGGATAGCCGCTTCGGAGGAGAGGTAGAGCGATATGAAGACGAAGGAAGAATTTCTTGCGGAGCTTTCGCGCTGCGTGCTTGAGATGGAGGAAGACGAAGTCATAGACGTTGCGAAGGCCTACGCCGAAGCCGGGCACGACCCGCTCGACGGAATACTCGACGGCCTCGTGGACGGAATGAAGAAGGCGTCGGACCTTTACGAGCAGGAGGAATATTTCATCCCCGAGCTGCTCGGCTGCTCCGCCGCGATGTACAACGGCCTCGACGTGCTGCGCCCGCTGCTGCCCCGGAACGAAGGCGGCGCGAAGAGCAAAGTCGTGATCGGCGTCGTGCAGGGCGACACGCACGACATCGGCAAGAACCTCGTGAAAATCATGCTCGAATCGGCGGGCTACGAAGTCACCGACATGGGGCGCGACGTACCCGTCGAGAAGTTCGTCGAAGAAGTGAAGAAACAGGGCGCGCAGGTGCTGGCGCTCTCCACGCTCATGTCCACCTCGATGAAGAACATGGGCAAGATTATAGAGCTGCTCAAGGAGCAGGGCGCGCGCGAGGGCGTCTCCGTCATAGTCGGCGGCGCGCCAATATCGGAATCCTTTGCGCGCAAGATAGGCGCGGACGGCTATTCCGCGAACGCGACCGAGGCCGTCAAGCTCGTCGACAGGCTCGTCGCCGAAAAATCGGGACAGTCGAGGGAAAGGTAGGCCGCATGACGCCGCTTGAAAGGCTCTGCGGCGCGGCGCACGGCGGCTCGGTAGACCGCCCGCCGTGCATCTGTCCCGGAGGCATGATGAACGGCGTCGTCGAAGAGGTGATGCTCAGGACCGGCGTCTATTGGCCGAAAGCGCACGGCGACGCGCAGATGATGGCGGACCTGTCGCGCGCCCTCTACGAAAGCGGCGGCTTTGAAAACTACGGCGTGCCCTTCTGTATGACGGTCGAGGCTGAAGCCCTCGGCGCGGAGGTGGACATGGGCGACTGCGAAGTCGAGCCGCACGTCGTGCGCCCCGCCATCGCCTCGTGCGCCGAAGCGGACAGGCTCAAACCCTTCGACGTTACTAAGGGGCGCGCCGCGGCCGTCGTCGACGCGGTGCGCATACTGAAGCTGCGCAGCGCGGGCGTTCCCGTCGTAGGCAACATAACGGGCCCCGTCAGCGTCGCGGGGACGCTCGTAGATATGAGCGTCTTCCTCAACGATATGCGCAAGCATCCCGGCGAATGCGCGCATCTGCTCGACATAATCACAGACGCGCTGATAATTTACGGCCGCGCGATGGCCGAGGCCGGCGCGGACGCGATATGCGTCGCGGAGCCGAGCGGCACGGGCGAGATACTCGGAGCGAAAAGGTTCCGCGAGTTCACCGTCCCGTACATAAACAGGCTGCTCGACGCGATAGAGGCGCCGGTTAAAATCGTCCACATCTGCGGCAAACTGCGCGCCGTCTATGAAGAGCTCGGCGCGCTGCACTGCGACGCGTTCAGCTTCGACGCGATAGTCAACGCGCGCGAAATACGCCCCTACATCCCCGGCAAGGCCGTAATGGGCAACGTCAGCACCCACGCCATCGGCACGATGCCGGAGGACAAAGTGCGCGGCCTCACGCGCAACGCGCGCGAAATGGGCGTGGACATCCTCGCGCCCGCCTGCGGCCTGCCGCTCTCGACGCCGCTCGGCAATATCCGCGCTATGGTCGAGGCGGCGAAAGAGACGGGGGCGGCGGCGAATGGCTGAGATACGCCTCCCGCAGCTCGGACGCGCGATAGAGTGCCGCGACGGCGAAAACCTCTACGAAGTCCTCGCGCGCGAAAACCTTATCGAAGGCCCGTGCGGCGGCAGGGGCGTCTGCGGAAAGTGCCGCGTGGTCCTCGACGGGCGCGAAACGCTCTCGTGCGAATGCGCCGCCCGCGGCGCGTGCGAGGTGCTGCTGCCTGAATTCGCCGGAGTAGGCGACATCGTCTCCGACGGCTACATGAAAGCCTTCGCCGCCGATAAAAAAGAGGGCTTCGGCTTCGCCGTGGACATCGGCACGACGACGGTCGTCGCCTCGCTCTACGACCTCTCCTCCGGGCGCGAGCTCGCCTCCGTCTCCTGCCTCAACAGCCAGAAAAGCTGCGGGCAGGACGTGATTTCAAGAATACGCTGCGCCGGCGAGGAGGAGGGTGGGCTGAAACGTCTCGGCGAAAAGATAACCGCCGACCTGAACGCGCTCTTCACGCAGCTCCTCGCGCGCTGCGGCGTGAAGGCCGAAGAAATATGTGGAACAGTAGTCGCGGGAAACACGACGATGATCCACCTCCTCGCGGGGCGCGACCCGTCGAGCCTCGCGGCTGCGCCATACCGTCCGGCCTTCACCGGCTCCCTGCTGCTCGACGGAAACGCGCTCGGCCTCTGCGTCCCCGCGCCGGTCGACTGCCTTCCCGCCATCGCCTCCTACGTCGGCGGCGACATAACGGCGGGCGTGACGGCCTGCGGCATAACGGAAGACGGGCCGCTCACGCTTTTCATAGACATAGGGACGAACGGCGAAATAGTGCTCGCGGGCGGCGGTGAGATGTACTGCTGTTCGTGCGCCGCTGGCCCCGCGCTCGAAGGGATGAACATAAGCTGCGGGATGCGCGCCGCCGCAGGAGCGATAGAGGAGGTCTCGATAAAGAACGGGGCTTTCTCCATACGCACGATAAAAGACGGCGTCCCGCGCGGAATCTGCGGCAGCGGCCTGCTCTCCGCCATAGCTTCGATGCTCGCGGAAGGCGTAATATCGCCGAACGGGCGCTTCGCCGCGCACCCGATGGTGAGCGCGGCGGAGGGCGGAAAACGCGTCGTTCTCGACCCCGAGCACGGCATATACCTCACCCAGAAAGACATAAGGCAGGTTCAGCTTGCGAAAGGCGCGATACTCTCCGGCATCCTGACGCTGCTAGAAGCCTCGGGCCGGAGCGAAGAGGAAATCGAAAAAGTCATCGTAGCCGGACAGTTCGGCGCGCACCTTACGACGGAGGCGCTCACGGGCTGCGGCTTCCTGCCGAAGAGCCTGAAAGAGAAGATAGTCTACGCCGGCAACACGTCGAAATCCGGCGCGGCGGTGTGCCTGCTCTCCGCCGAAAACAGGGCGCGCTGCGACAGACTCGCGGAGGGCGCGAAATATATAGAGCTCTCGCTGAAAGAGGGCTACGAAGACCTTTTTGTGAAATGCCTCCGCTTCTGAGACGGCGGCATGAAAGAGGGATAAACGCATGAACGACACATTTTCACCGGTATGCTCGCCGGAAAATCAGGAAATGATCTCGCCTGAGCTGATCCGCTCGCTCGGTATGCCTCCGGCGGAGATATACGCCTCTGCTGAAAACATCGTGAAACTTGCGAAGGCCGCGGGCGAGGCGGACGGGCGCGGATTCGTGCTGCTGCCCTTCTGCCACACCGTCGAGGCCAAGGCGCTCGGCGCGGACATCAAGCCCGCAGACGACACGGCCGGCCCGCGCCCGGGAGCCTACGCGCTCAAAGGCCCGGAAGAGCTCTCGCCCGTCGAGATAGCGAAGAGCCCGGAGGCGGCGCGGTTGCTGGAAGCCTGCGCCGCGCTCGCTTCGGAGGGGCGCGCCGTCGTCTATCAGCTGAGCGGCCCAGTCTCGATATTGAGCTGCATGATGCCGCTCAACAACTTTTTCAAAAGCTGGCGCAAAGAGCCGGAGACGGCGCGCCGCTGTCTGGATGCGATAGGAGAGATGCTGCTCGACTTCGCGCGCGAAATACGCGCCGCCGGCGTAAAATACATCTCCTACTCCGACCCCGCGGGGAACCGCGACATCCTCGGCCCGAAGTACAGCAGACAGATGACCGAGGACTTCACGCTCCCGTTCCTGAAACGGCTCGCGGAGGCCTGCGGCGAAGAGACGGCCGTGATAATCTGCCCGCTGACCGCGCAGGCGCTGATGACAGAAAACCGCCTCGCCGCGGCGAAGGCCGGAGAAACCGGCGAAATCTCCGCCGGCTGCGTAAAACGCGGCGGCCTGCCAGAACGCAGGAACTTCAGGCTGGTTTAGCGGAACGGGGTTTATCTCGCGCCTCAGAGACAAAACGGCGGGCCGGAGCGCATCCGGCCCGTTTTGCGTAAATTGCGCTCCGCGCGCGGATTTACCGCTCTTCGTATGTCCTTATGTATTTCACGTAAGTTTCGGCGGCGGATAGAATGGATTTAATAGATATTTTTTCGTCCACGGCCGACGTGTACTCGCCCGGGCCGTAGATGACGAAGGGCACGCCGGTGCGCGGGACTATATATCCTGCGTCGCCGAAGATGTTCAGCCCCGTGAAGGCGGCCCTCCTCGGCGCAAGCGCCCTTGCGAAGCGGCGCACCATCTCCGAATCCTCCGGCATATAGACGCTGTTCTGTATCTTCAGGATGCCGGTCCTGATCTCGACGCCGTCGTACGCGCCCATGAGCTCCGCCGCCGTTTCGTCGTGGGCGGCGATGAGCCCGGCGGGGTCCTGCCCGGGCATGAACCTTATGTCGGCGGTCGCCTCGGCGTAGGATGGGATCTGGTTCACCTCCCACGCGCCGCTGTTGAACTGCGTTATCGTGCAGCTCGGACGCCCGTACTGCGAATATTTTCCGCCCTTCGCCGCGACGGCGCGTTTGCGAAGCCGCCGGCAGAACTCCATGAGCACCTCGACCGCGTTGGCCCCGCCGGAAGGGGTGGCTGAAAAGCTCGTCTTCCCCGTGACTGAGATTTTCGTCCAGAGCGCGCCCTTCTGGAGCACGCCGATCTTCCCGCCGGTCGCGTGGGTGAAGATCGCCTCCGTCGCGCCGTCCATATATCCCTTTTCCGCTATCTCCGTCGCGCCGAGGCCGTCCTCAGTGCCGCCGGCTGTCAGGCACATCATCACGGAGACGGGCGGCGTCCCGCGCGACAGCTCCGCCATCGCCAGAAGGTTCGCCGTCACGCCGCCCTTCATGTTCGCCGCCCCCTTGCCGTAGACTATTCCGTCCGCGGCGTCGGCGGCGAACGGCGCGTGCGTCCAGCGGTCCATGCCGAGGTTTTTCACTGTGTCAAGGTAGCTGAATATTGCGACCTTCCTGTCGTCGCGCGCCCCCTTTATCTCTCCGATGAGCGAGCCGCGGTTGCCGCCGTGGTCAATGACGGTCAGCTTTATGCTGTCCGGGAGAATCGAGGCCGCGTACTTCACCGCGTCCATCTCGCAGCCGTCGGTGAGGTTCGTCCGTATCCTTATGAGCTGCTGTAAAACCGAGAGCGCGAGCTCCGGCCTCAGCGCGGCGCTATCGCGCTTCTTCTTCATGGGCCGCGCCCCTTTCCTGATAGATTTTGTGGAGCTTCAGCGAAACTGATATGTCGAAGCGCGTCTCGTGGTCTTCGATGTCGCGTCCCGCCGACGTCAGAATTTCTTTTATTTTCTTATAGCGGTACTTGAGTGTGTTGTAATGGCAGGCGAGCCTTTCGGCCGCGAGCGACAGGTTCCAGTTGCAGGCGTCGAGGCCGTCGAGCGTTTCAAGCAGATATTCGTGCCCGCGGAACGGCCCTATGTTCTCGGCGTAAAATTCCACGGCGTCGCGCGACGCGGCCCAGCGCGCCATCAGGCGGAAGGCCCCCGTGTCGTTCCAGAAGACGACGCCTCCCTCGCCGCGCCGGTAGATTTTCGCGTAGAGGACGGACTGCGCGGCTTCGTCGTAGCCGTTCTGCAATGAAAGCAGCGACGCGTGCGCCTTCCCGCCGCCCCAGTAGGATTTCGCCGCCTCCGCGCCGAGATGCGCCTCCATCTCCGCGCGCGCCTGCGCGGCTATCGCCTGCATATCCCGCCGGAGTACGGAAGCGGCCGGGACGCGTTTTAGCGCGAGGATGCACGAGAAAAGCGCGCCGTCGCGGTAGACGTACGAGCCCGGGTAAAAGCTGTTGGCCCTGCTGAAAAGAAGCTCCTGAAGATAACGTTCTCCGCCCCTGAGAGCCTGCTGGCATTCGGTTGAAAGCACCGCCACGCTCCACGGAAAGCGCATCCCCAGCAGCCTCAGGCGGCTCGCGAGCGCCTCCTGCGTCGTTATCTGCCCGCCGATCAGCTCGGCGAAGAGGTTGCCCGTTATGCCCGCCTCCTGCGTCTTGCGCGTGATGTCGCGGCGCAGCAGCAGACGTATCGCCGTCATGACGATCTCGATTAAATTTTTCCCGTCTCCGCAGCCCGCGGCGTCGCCGCCGGCGACGAGATAGCCGCGCACGATGTTGTTCTCAGAAATCTCCCTCACGTCGAACCGGGCGAAAATCTCGCGCAGCGGATACGCCCTGACGGCGCAGAGAAATTCCTCCGACTCCGAACAGGCGAACGTCTCCAGCGTGACGTTGTCCTTATAGGCGAAACTGTATCCCGAAACGGCGTGCGCCTCCGCGACGATTTCCCTTATCTCCGTTTTCCCAAGAAGGTCGAGCATCCATTCCGTGCCCCACGTCATAGAATCAGCCTTTCATAACCGTATCCGGCGAA
>DVKA01000154.1 GCA_018716365.1 Candidatus Caccocola faecipullorum | reverse complement strand
TAATAGAAACGGCCCGCTTGGGGTCCTTTAATAAAGCCGCGACATATTTGCATCTATCGCAACCAAACATCACATACGCAGTGAAAACCCTTGAACTTGAGCTGGGAGCGTCGATATTCATCCGTTCCGGCAGCGGCATAAATCTGACAAATTTCGGGCGCGAGTTCGTGCAGCACGGAACCGCGCTGCTGAACCATTACAGGCAGTTCTGCGACATCTGTCAGGAGGCCGCCAAATCGGATAAATTGTCTCTGTATATTTCGACGGCGCAGCTGAAATTCGTAAGCAATGTGTTCGCGGATATTTATCTGGAGTACGCTGAGAAAAACGTCCTCTTTTCATATCTTGAAGAAAAAGCTTTTCAGAAGACGTTCAAGCACCTTGAGAGCTCTGTCTCAAATATCGGCGTTATATTTTTCTCGTCGTTCCAGAGCAAGAGGTGCCTGCGCCTGGCTATGATAAAACAGCTTGAATATCACAGGCTTTCGGTCGAAGCGCCTTTTATAATAGTCGGAGAGAATAATCCGCTTTACTCGCAGGATATAGCGGACGTCGATTTGAACGATATGCTCGAATATCCATATATCAACAGTTACGACGGGATTTTTGAGGACTGCGGCGAGCGTTCCGTAATCGCGCGCCATCTTCAGGCCCAGCGCGAGAAAAATACCATATCGGTCTCAAACCGCGCCATGCTGTACGATCTGCTGCACAAAACCCCGGCTTACACCATAACTTCGAATAATCTGAACGCGTATGACAAATATCCCGCCTATGACAGAATAAAGCCCATCCCTATAAGGGATCCGAATTTTTATTTTGAGATCGGATGGCTTACAAGGAAAGGCCATGAGCTTTCGCCGCTGGAGTCGCAGTTTATCGACGCTCTTAAAAACGTCTTGAAGAGCGGCGACGATTCCTCGGAAGCAGTGTAATTTATCTGACGAGTTTCGGCAGAGCGTCGATCAGCGCCTTTGTGTACGAGTGCCGCGGGGTCTGCATTATTTCGCGCGAGGGGCCGCTTTCGCATATTTTCCCGTCTTTGAGGACGATTATGTTTTCTGCCGCAAAGGCGGCGAGGCGCAGGTCGTGCGTGACGAATAGCATCGACATGCCGCGGTCCGTGCGGCGGCGCAGAGCCTCGATTATCTCGCCGCGCGTCGAGGCGTCCTGCATCGACGTCGGTTCGTCGCAGAGCAGGAGCTCCGGCCCGAGCATCAGCGCGCGCGCCAGCTCCACGCGCTGGCGCTGTCCGCCAGAGAGGCCGACTGCGCGCGATGCGAATATCCGTTCGTCCGTGAGGCCGAACTCGGCTAAAAGCTCCTTCGCCAGTTCGCGCCGCTCCGCCTTCGCGCGTTTGACGCCCGCTATTATTTCCGGCTCCATCACCGCGTCTATGACCGACAGCCCCGGCGGCAGCGCGCCGTACGGGTCCTGCGGCACGTAGCCGCAGCGGCGGCGCAGCGCGGTGAGTTCGCGTGCCGGCGCGCCGTCCAGTTCTTTGCCGAAAAGTCTGACGCTTCCCGCTTTCGGCGGGACGAGCCCTATCGCCGAGCGCAGCAGCGTGCTTTTGCCGCTGCCAGATTCGCCTACTATCGCAAGCGCAGCGCCGCCGCCCGCGAGCGAGAGGCTGACTCCGTCGAGCGCTGTGTGGCTTTTCGCGCCGCGCGACTTGAATTCGACCGTCAGTTCGTTTATCTCAAGTATTGCTTCCGCAGTCATTTTCAAATCCTCATAACATCGAAGCGACGAGCGCCTTTGTGTGCGCTTCTTTCGGCGCGCGTATCAAATCGCGCGGCGCGCCGCTCTCTATCAGCCGCCCGTCCTTCATCACGAAAAGTTCCGAACAGGCCGAGGCCGCCATAGGCAGGTCGTGCGTCACGAGCAGTATCGTGAGGTTTTTCTCGCGGCGCAGCTTTTCGAGAAGGCGCAGAATCGCCGCCTGCGTTATCACGTCGAGCGCCGTCGTCGGCTCGTCGGCGAGCACCAGCCCCGGCTCGCAGGAGAGCGCGAGCGCTATCGCGGCGCGCTGTTTCTGCCCGCCGGAGAGCTCGTGCGGATAGCGGCGCGCTATGTCCGCGGGCAGCTCGACCTCGCCGAGCAGCTCCGCGGCGCGCCGTTCAGCCTCTTCGCCTTTTATCCCGAGATGCACTTCGAGCACCTCTTTTATGTGGCGGCCTATCGTCATGACCGGCGTGAATGAGTTCAGCGCCCCCTGCGGCACGAGCGCGATTTCGCGCTGGCGAAGGGCCGCAAGCTTGTTTTCGGGCAGGCCGAGGATGTTCCGCCCCTTGTACAAAATTTCGCCGCGCGCCTCCGCTCCCGCAGGCAGCAGGCCGAGCAGCGTCATAAGCACGGTGCTTTTGCCGCTGCCGGATTCGCCTATGAGGCCGCAGAAGGAATTCTCCGCGACGGCGAAGGATACGTTCTTCACGGCCTCGTTCGCAGCGCCGCGCGCGTCGTATGTTACAGTTAAATTTCTGACTTCGAGCATCATTTTTTGCCAAGCCTCGGATCTATCTTTTCTTCGAGGAATTTTCCTATGTCCATAAAGATAAGGCAGACGGCGACTATCCCAAGGCCGGGCGGCAGCAGCAGCCACCACGCGCCCTCCGTGAACGCGCCGAATGAATGCGCCTCGTGCAGCATACGCCCCCATGAAATCAGCCGCGGGTCGGAGAGGCCGAGGAATGCCAGCCCCGCCTCGGCCAGTATCGCGCCGGGCACGCCGAGCGCGATGTTCGCAAGCAGCACCGGCGCAGTCTCAGGCACGAGATGGCGCGCGAGTATGTAGCTGCGCTTCGCGCCGAGCGCGCGCAGAGACTCCACCCACTGGCTTTCGCGCAGCGTCAGGACGAGCGCGCGCACGGAGCGTGCCGTGCCCATCCACGAGAATATCGAAAGTATCAGAACGAGCTGCCACAGCCCCTTGCCCCAAATCCCCGCAAGGACCATCAAAATCGGCAGAGTCGGGATGGACATCAGGATGTCGACGGCGCGCATGATGAGCGCGTCGCAGAGACCGCCCGCGTATCCCGCCGCGAGGCCGAGCGACATTCCAAGCAGACTAGCGATGAGCGTCGCGCTGACGCCTATTATCAGCGAAGCTCGTATGCCGTATATCAGCAGCGTGAAAACGTCGCGCCCGCGCTGGTCGGTGCCGAGCAGGCCGCAGCGTTCGCCCTGCATTGAAAGGTGCAGCGATACGGAATCTGCGCCGCGAACGAGCAATTTATATTCTCCCGTACGTGGAAAGAGATAGTCGACGCTCCTGCTTATAAGCGGCAGGCCGAGCGTCTGCTTGAAAATCATGTCGCGTCCGTCGAGGTTCAGCCAGTATTCGGACTCTCCCTCAAGCTCCGCAAGCTTATATTCGCGCTCCGGCGTCTTCCAGATTACATCGACGCGCGACTCGGGGCGGGCCTTTACGGCTCCGGCGAGCGCGAATATCGCGGGCGGCTTTTTGTTCCAGCGGATTGAAGTTTCCGCATTCGTTATATTGTACGAGACGTTTGTGGGAAGTGAGCCGGAGCGCCACCATACGGGCCGCGCGAAGGGCGCTCCCGCGAATTCGTACGGCGAGCGCGGCAGCAGCGCGGGGCCGAAGAGGCCGAGAAGCGCGAGCAGGATGAAGGCGATGACGCTTTTACGCGACAAAATGTCTTTCATTCTTTACGTCCCTCGATTCTCACGCGCGGGTCTACGAGGCCGCAGGCAATGTCTGCAAGCAGGTTGCATGTAACCGTTATCAGCGCGAGCAGGTAGAAGGCCGCGCCCGCGCTGGGGTAGTCGCTGCCGGAAATCGCCTCAAGCAGGAAGGTCCCTATGCCGTGCAGCGAAAAGACCGACTCTGTGATGACCGCGCCCGAAACTAGGCCGGGGACGGACATGAGCAGAATCGTCACGACGGGCGGCAGAATCGTGCGGAAGGCATGCCAGACGACGCGCGGACGCGAGAGGCCGCGCGCTCGCGCCATCAGCGCGAAATCCTCGTTCATCGCGCGCACCATGAGGTTGCGCACGTAGAGCGCCCAGCCGCCGAAGCCCATCAGAGAGAGCGAGAGCACCGGCAGCGCCATGTGCCAGATATAGTCCGCCGCGAGCGCGAATCCGCCCGCGGGCGGAGGCACGGAGAGCGTGCCGCGCAGCGGGAAGAGCGGCAGAGCGCGCGCGAATATCATAAGCAGCATGAGCTGGACGAAAAATCCCGGGAAGGAGGAGGTCAGCGCGGAGGCGCGCAGCACGAGCTTCTCTGCGAATTTCCCGCGGTTGACGGCGGCCTTTACGCCGAGCCACGTGCCGAGCAGCGACGAGATGAGCATCGACGAGACGGTCAGCGTCAGCGTCACGGGCAGCCGCGAGAGAAGCTCGTCCCAGACGGGGCGGCGGCTCATGAAGGAGAGGCCGAAGCTGAATGTCAGCATCTGCTTGATATATATGACGAACTGCTCCCAGAGCGGCCTGTCGAGGCCGTATATCGCGCGCAGGTTCGCCTTCGCCTCAGGCGAGAACGACGGGTCTATTATCGAGCTGACGGCGTCGCCGGGCATCAGGCGGAAGAGCAGGAAATTCAGCACCAGCACCGCCGCGAGCACGACGAGCGACGAAGCGATGCGGCGCAGCAGCCAGCGGCGGCTCACCGGAGGCCCTCCAGAAGCCTGTAATGCGGGTTGCGCCGCATCATGACGTACTCGCCCGGCTTATAGCTTTCGAGCGTGAAGGGCCCGCAGCCGAGCAGCCCGCGCGGGCCGGACTTCGCTTCGTCCGACAGAGGGTCCCAGTTCTGCCAGTCCGTCACCCTGTCGAGCACCTTCTTCGGGAAGCAGGGCAGACCGCCTATGTTGTCGAGATACCAGTAGCTGACGCCCTCCATCACGACGCGCAGGGTGTAGTCGTCAGGCGTCTCGGTGCGGCGCACGTTCTTGACGCTGTCGAAGAAGCGCGGCAGCTTGTTTGACTTGATGAAATCGACAGAGGCCTTCATATCGCGCGCCGTCAGCGGCGAGCCGTCGCTCCATTTGAGGCCGCGTTTTAATTTGAAGACCAGTTCCGTATGGCGCGACGCACCCTCGCCCGCGGTGCGCACGCTCCAAGATTCGGCGAGCGCCGGCATATCTTCGAGCGTGTACGGATCAGTGCTGAGCATCGTCTCGTAAATCATTCCGAGCACCTGCCACGAATAGGCCGACGAAGCGGTGAAGGGGTTGAGATTGCGCGGCTCTTCCGAGAGCAGCATACGCAGCGGGCGCATTTTGCCGTCCGCAGGTTCAGCGGTCAGCAGCGTCCACATATTGTCGGCGGTGATTTTGTCGGTCGTGAAGATGTTTTTCCAGCGCGTTGAAATCGCGGCTACCGAGATGCGGCTGTATATGGGCACGGAGGGCATGAGCTCCGCGAGAAGCTCCTGCGCTTCGCGCGAAGCCTCGCGCGCCGCCGCCTCGTCCGGCGCGAAACGCAGCCGTTCGAGCGCCGCGTCAAGCCTAGAATCGCGCACGCCCGTCATGTTGTAGCCGCCCGGGAAGTCCATCGAGCTGTGGTAGAAGGAATAGAGCGAATCCGGGTTGCGCCCCATGCCCCACGCGAGCACGGCCATGTCGTAGTCCTTGCGGTCGAGGCGCGCTATCATCGTCGAAAAATCCATCGGCTCCGTCTCAGCAGGGAAGCCCGCGGCGGTCAGCGAA
Source organism: Candidatus Caccocola faecipullorum (assembly GCA_018716365.1). GTDB lineage: Bacteria > Synergistota > Synergistia > Synergistales > Synergistaceae > Caccocola > Caccocola faecipullorum. The sequence goes on along the minus strand of DVKA01000154.1, from coordinate 4,175 downwards.
TCCGCTATCAGCTCGGCGAGCTCCGCCGTAGTCGGTGCAAGACGCGCGAGCGGAGTCAGTATCGCCATTTTAGGGAAAGGACGTCCGTCGGGCGAGCGCAGCGCGCCCGCCGCGTCGCGCCTGTATCCGCGCTCTTCAAGCAGCTTCGCCGCCCCCTCAGGGTCGTATATGTCGCGCGAACTGTTTGCGAGCGCCCACGGCGAGACCGGCGGCAGCCATGAATTTATCGGCTCGCAGTAGCCCGAGAAAATCATGCGCACGATAGCTCCGCGGTCCACCGACATAGCCGCCGCGCGGCGCACGGCCGCGTCGTCCCACGGGAATTTTTTGTTGTTGAGAAGAAGGAAGAAGGCGTGCATTCCGCGCGCGAGAGACATTTTCAGCTTTGGGTCCGCGCCGAGCCTGTCTATGTCCGACGGGCGCGCGATGTCGCTGAGTATGTCCAGCTCGCCGGCCTCTGCGGCGAGTATCTGCGCGTCGGGGTTCGTTATTATGAGCATCGAGAGCTCTTCGAGCTTCGGCCCGCGTATTGAGTTTACGTCTATCCGTTCAGCCGCGCGCGCCTCCGCCGCGATGAAGAGCGAAAGCGCCGCGAGCGCCGCAAGCAGAAATTTTATAGCGCTCAGTCCTCTTTTTCGGGGGCCTTGAGCCGCAGCTCCTTTCCCGGAACCGGCTTGCCCGCGATGATTTTCAGCAGGAGCCTCGCCGCGAGCACGCCCGTCTCGAACGACGGCGCGCCGCCCTCCTCCATCACGAGCGAGTGAAAGCCCTCGCGCGTGAAACCGAAGCAGAGCGCCGGCATCGAGAGCGCGCCCGGGAAATTCTCCCCGTCGCACCAGATTACCCCCTCCGCGCCGAGTCCGTCAAGCGCTTCGGCGGCCCGCTTCGCGCGCACCGCAGCGCCGTCCGTAGATTTCAGTATTACGTCGTAGCCCGAGTTCGACAGCGCGCGCTCGAGCCCCGCGACGAAAGCGCCGGCCCACGGCTCAGTCAGCCCGCGCGCGACGACTCCCGCGAGGCCGCTGCTCTTCGTTGAAAGATTGCGCGCGTTGCGGTCAAGCCGGTAGTCGAGCGCCCGCACGCTCTCCATAACTTTTATTTTTGTTTTTTCGGAAATTCTGTGATCCCCGCGAAGCACGCGGCTCACCGTGGCCTTGTCCACCCCGGCGCGGTCCGCCACGTCCTGCATAGTGACCTTCATTGCGACACCTCTTATGCAACCGATTGAATGAATTATAGCAGAGGCGGAAAACTGTGTAAATAAAAGCGGCGCTCCGTCGGGAGCGCCGCGCGTATGAATTTCTATTTCTCCAGCCACCGCGAATAGAGTTTCGCGTATTCCGTGTCGTCTTCGATATGCCGCAGTGAGTGGAGGAAGGCGCGGCCTTTTTCGGTCTCGACTTCCTGCGTGAGGCAGCGGACGCGCGTGCGCGGAATCGGGTGGAGATATTCTCCTTCGGCGAGCGCCGGCTCCATCAGCTCCGGCACTTCGTCGGGCACGGTGTCGAGCGCCCAGCTGAAGTAGACTGCGTGGTTTGTATGGTCGTTGACGTCGAGATCCTGCCAGCGCACTTTCCACGTTTCTTCTATCGACGGGGCCGTGACCTCGGGGATTTTCACGTCGGTGGGCAGCACCTCGCTGACGCGCTCATTGAAGGCCGTCATCAGCTCGCACTTGTCGAGGCGCATCGGGCGCTGTTTCGCGAAGTCGAGCAGCACCCACCAGGTGTAGGCCGAGCCGATGAACTCTCCGCGCGAGTCCCATAGCTTGAAGGAGCGCAGGGAGAAGAGGTTGCGGCACGGCTCCGCATAGGTCTTGATGTGGATGTCGCCGCTTTCCTTCGTCGGGTATTTTTCAAGCTCTATGCGGTACTTGCGCAGAACCCACGTGATGTTGTGCTCCAACGTCTGACGGACGGAGAGGCCGTATTTCGATGCGTCAACGTCCGCCATCTCTTGGAACATCTCAAGCAGCACGGAAAATTTCACCCGCCCGCGCGGGTCTATGCCGCTGAATGGGACCGCGAGGTCGAGCTCAGTCATCGAGGTAGTTGTCGAAGTAGCCCTGTATGTAGACGACGGGCGTGCCTTTGTCGCCGGAGCCGGAGGTGAGGTCGCAGAGCGAGCCTATGAGGTCGGTAAGGCGGCGCGGCGTCGTGCCGAGCGTCGAGTGGCCGAAGCGGTCGAGCTCGCCCTTCGCGCGGATAGCCTCTTCGACGGCCTTCGCGGGGTCTTTGCCCTCGGCGTTGTCGGCTACGTATTTGAATTTAATCTCTTTGGGAAGCCCGACGAGGCCGTCTGTGAATCCCGGAGATACGACGGGGTCGGCGAGCTCCCATATTCCGCAGACGGGGTCCTTGAAAGCGCCGTCTCCGTAGACGAGCACCTCGACGTCGCGGCCCGTGCGGCTCTTCATCTCGGCCTGAAGCTTGCGGACGAATTCTCCGCAGCCGCGCGGGAAGAGCTTCACGGATTCGTCGTTCGTGTAGTTCGAGCCGAGGACGCCGTAGTCAGGGTTGAAGCCCGCGCCTTCGCGCACCGGCGAGGAGCATATCTGGTCGAGTGTGACGACCTTTTCGGCGCCGCCCTTTTCAAGTATGTCGCGGTGTATCGCGCGCGCATGGATGCTTGCGACTATGACCTGCTTCGCAAACTTGAGCGCGGAAAGCGGGTTGTTCGAGAAATGCACGCTTATGCGTTCCGGGTCGATGCTCTTGTAGAGCTGAACGTAGTCGACGCCGGTGAACGGGTGCTTGTACTCGCCGAAGATTTTATAATACTCCTCTTCGCTGAAGCACTCGCCGGAGAGCTTGCCGCTGTTGAGGTAGTAGTTCATCGGCTCGATTATCTGGTTGCCGACCTCGTCTGACGGGTAGGTGAGGACCACGTGGATCTTTCCCTTTATGCCCGCCGCCATGCCGCGCAGCAGCTGGTGGAAGCGGTTGCGCGAGAGTATCGGGCTTATGATCGCGACGTCGCCCTCGGGGAACTTGAGCGCTACGTCGTCAGATATGTCGCGCAGCGTGACGTAGTTGCCCTGCGAGCGCGCGACGAGCGATTCCGTGACGCCTATCACATCGCGGTCCCTTATCTCAAATTTCTCTCTTTCCGACTCCGAGGCCTTTATGATGTTGTCGGTTATTATCTTTACAATGTCGTCGCCCTTTGTGACGACCGGGAGGCGTATCCCTCTCGAAACGGTTCCAACGTAACGCATTGAATCGTCCCTTTCAGCCGAAGATTTTTTAGCAGCCTGTCTATTTTAGCATTAAGGGCGGCGTTTTGTGAAATCCGCGCGCTTGGAAAATTTTTCACGCAAGCGCGCGGCGCAGAGCTTCAAGCTCCGCGCGCGCGTCCTGGCATGACATCAGGCCGCTCATGACGCAGGCTCCGGCGGCTCCCGCGTTTCTGACGGAGGCGATGTTGCCCGCCGTTATCCCGCCTATCGCGTAAACCGGTATGCGCACGGAACGCGCCGTATCTTTGAGGAAGCCGAGGCCGCGTCCGGGCAGGCCGCTTTTGCAGGCCGTATCGAATACATGTCCAGCCGTTACGTAGTCCGCGCCGAGAGCTTCCGCGCGTTTCGCCTCTTCCGGCGAATGGACGGAGACGCCGAGAAGCTCCGCCTCGCGCCGCAGATTTGGATTGTTTTCGAGAACAGCGAGCGGCAGGTGGATTCTTGGCAGGCGGCGCAGGAGCTGCATAGCGCCCGTCCCGTGGATGACGAGTTTGCCCCCGCATACGGCGAGCGCGCGTTCCGCCAGCTCCGCATATTCCGCTTCGGATAAATCCTTTTCGCGCAGTATCACGTAATCCGCGCCGCCGCGCGAAATTTCCGAAAGCCGCGAGATGAAGTCCCCCGCGCATAATTTCCTGTTCGTTACGCAGATTATCCGAAACATCGCCTAGAGGTAGATGTAGTCGTTCGTCACCGTGCTGAGGCCGCGTTCGCGCGCCGCCGCGGTAACTTCCTCCACCGTGCGGTCGTCGGCTATCTCGAACTGGTCGTCGCCCTTTTCCTCGCCCGTGTGCCCGCCGATGCCCGTCGAGACGCCGGCGGAAATTTTCGTCGCCGCGATGTCCATCACGTTGTCGCGGAAGCCCGCGCGCTCGCGCGTCGAGACTGTGATTCCCGCGTATGGCATGAAGAGGCGGTAGGCGCAGAGTATCTGGAG
>DVKA01000153.1 GCA_018716365.1 Candidatus Caccocola faecipullorum | reverse complement strand
TTTGTGCTGCTCTGGGCCGGCTACGCTCTTATACTCGTCTTTATTGCAAAGTACTCGCGCAGCCACGACGCGCTGCTGCCCGGCAAGGTCGGCGTCGCGGTGCAGGCGCTCGCCTATGTCGCCACGTATATTTCGGCGGTCGCGCTCGTCGGCTTCGGCGGGCTCTGCTACCTTTTCGGCCTTCAGATGCTGCTCGTCGCTGCCGGTAACGTCTGGTTCGGAACGTGGTTCGTTTACAGATACCTCGCGTGGCCGACGCGGCTGTGGCAAAGGAAGCTCGACGCGCGCACGCCGGCGGAGCTTCTTGCGAAGGCTTACAAGGCTCCGTTCCTCCAGACTTTTATAGGCGCGATCTCCGTCGTCCTGCTGGTCGTCTACGGCTCGGCGGTCTTTAAGGGCGCGGCTGTGATGGTCGCGGGCGTCATCCCGATTTCGGTGAACGCGGCGCTCGCGCTGCTCGTCGCGGTGGTCGGCCTTTCGGTCATCTGGGGCGGGCTGCGCGGCGTGCTTTACACCGAGGCTTTGCAGGGGCTCATCATGATCGTAGGCATAGGCGCGCTGCTCGTCGCGCTCTTCCACGCGGTCGGCGGCCCCGCGGAGGGGCTGCGCCAGCTCGCGGCGCTTCCGCCGACAGAGGGCGCGGACAACGGGTTCCTAGCGCTTTCGAGCGGCGCGGGCGGGCTTAACATAGTTTTCCTCGCGGTCGTCACGTCGGTCGGCATCTGGGCGCAGCCGCAGCTCATCCAGCGCCATTTCGCGCTGCGCAGCCAGGAGGAGACGCGCAAGGCCGCGCCGCTTGCGATGCTCGCGCTTTCGGTGGTCGTCGGCGGCGCGTACTTCGCAAGCGCCCTCTCCCGCGTCATGCTCGGCGGCGGCATCACGGACCCGGACACGGTGCTCCCCATCCTCGTCCACAAACTTCTCCCCGCGGCGGGACAACAGCTTTTCGCGCTCGCAATAGTCTCCGCATCGCTCTCGACGGCCTCGGCGCTGCTGCACATAGCGAGCGGCAGCCTCGGGCGCGACGTGCTGAAGCGCGAGCTGCGCGGCTGGCCGTGGCGGATCACCGTTATTTTCTGCGCGCTCGGCAGCGGCCTCTTCGCGCTTAAAAGTTCGTCGATTATCGCCGTCATCTGCGCGACGAGCTGGACGCTGCTCGCCTGCGCGATTATGGCCCCGTACCTCTGGCTGCTCGCCTTCGGCCCGAAGGCCGGCCCCGCGGCCGCGACGGCAAGCTCGCTCTCCGGCTTCATCGGCTCGATAGCGTGGTACGCCCTCGGCTATGCTTCCACTTCGATGTCTATCACCGGCATATCAGCGCCCGGAATCATCGGCGCGGTCCACCCGATAGTCCCGGGCGTGCTGGTCTCAGCCGCGGCGTTCGTCCTCTGCGCGCGGCGCGCCGAGGCGGGGGCAGCCGTGAAGCACGCGGCGTAGCGCAAAGCGCCGGAGCCGCGCGGACGGCAGGCGAGTATAGCGTATATATATAAAGGAAAGAACCGCCCTGCTTCGCGCGGTGTTACGCGGCGAAGCGGGGCGGAATTTTTGTGTGCGCATTCAGAGACTATGTCAGTAAGGCACGGCGCGCGCTGCGCAGCGAGAGGCCTAGAGGCGTTACATGGCCGCGTCTTCTCAGCCCGTCGTATGCAGTAAAGTACGCCGCCGCAGGCGTTCATGCTTGCGCGAAAATCAACGCGTACTGTTTTATACCGGCTTCTCTTAAAGAACGACGGCCGATTTCGTAATTCCGCGTTCGTCGCGGAATTCGGCGTCTCCAAATTCCCGAGCGTCGGAGCATACAAAGCGCGGCGCTGCGACGCAGGGCGTACCCTCGGCGCGGCGGCTCGCAAGCCTTAATGACCGCGCGGCGTTTTTTAAACGGCTAGGCGTTTCTCCGTTCGCGCTGAACTCTTTACCGCGCCGTAATTTTATTTAGTCAGTATAAATCAAATATATATAACTCTTTTTAAGCGCTTTTCGTGATCTTCGTCACGCCTTTTTTGGCAAACCACGCCTCGGCGCGGTCGGCGATGTCGCCCTGAAGGACGATGTTCCCGTCCTCTATCGTCGAGCCGCAGCCGAGCCCCTTGCGCAGCTCCTTCGCAAGCGCGGCTGTGTCGCCTTTGTAGTCCTGCGGAAGTATGACAAGCGTGACGGTTTTGCCGCCGCGTCCCGCGCGCTGGCGTTGGAGCGCGACCTTTGAGATTTTCGGCGGAGCGGCGGGCGCGGCCTGCGGCTCGGCTTTCTTTTCAGCGTTTTTCGCTTTCGCTTCTTTTTGCGGGACGCCGAGCAGCGCTCCGATCGAAAGGCCGAGCGGCTGCTCCTGTGCGAGCGTGAAGCCCTCGCCCTCCGTGAGCTTTTTGTTCTTCCTGTTTTTGTTCTGCATCTATCTTTCCTCTTTTCATATAAATTACCCTATTTTTTTAAAAACGCGTTCACACAATCGATGTAAATATTATAATTAACTTACGGAGAAAGAGGCCTTCTTGAAGTTCTTTCCGAACGCGGCGCTTAAAGGCGCGGGGCTCTTTCTGGCGGAAAAACGACGATGCCGGGCCGCGCGGGCGTCAGAAGCGCGGCCTGTTCGAACAATGTATTAAGGAGAGATTGCCAATGGATTTTGCCGGAATTTTCGACAAAAATTTCTTTTCGTTCGCCGAAATGCTCGGCGGAGCGCCCGGGGGCGGCCTGCTGCCGCTCGGCGGCGCGTCGCTCGCCGCTGCCAGCGGACAGCCGCACGCCGGCGAAAACTACGCGCTGCTTGCGCAGGGGGCCGGCGTGGATGAGGTTGAGAAGGCGGCGCGCTTTTTCGCGGAGCGCGGCGCGGAGTTCGTGACGCCGTGGCTTCCGCAGACGCCGCAGGCTGTCGCGCGCGCTCTTGAAGAGCGCGGCATCGAGCGGCGCAGAATATACACCTCGATGTACCTTCCCGTCGAGGCCGAGCGCGGGCACGGTTCGCTGGAAGTCGCCGAAGTTACGGCGGCGGAGGCCGCGCGCTGGGGCGAGGCTGCGTGGTACGCCTTCGGAGGCGAGGCCGGAGAGGAGGCGCGCGCATACGCGCCGTTCGGCGAATATCTTGCGAACCATCCGAAAAACCGCGCCTTCGCGCTCGAAGAGGAGGGCCGCTACGTCTCGACCGCGCTCATCCACGAGACGCCGGAGGCCTACGGCCTCTACTACTTTGCGACTGTGCCGGAGCGCCGCAGGCAGGGGCTGGCGGCGAAGCTGATGGACGGCGCGGCCTCCGTGCTGCCGGAGAAAAAGCCGCTCGTCCTGCTGGCGACCGAGGCGGGGCTGCCGTTCTACATCAGCTACGGATTCAAGATAATCGACAAAGTGCCTGTCTACTCGGCCTGCGACGACATTTAGAAATCCTCAGCCGCAAAACGGCGGCGCAAAAACGCGGGAAATATAATGAAAATATAAAAACCGCACGAACAGGCGGCGGAGGCCGGACAAGCCTCTGCCGGCTGTTTTTTCAGCGCCTCGCAGGGTTTTCGCCGCCGCCGTACACATATCGAATATGTAAGAGTGCGGCGCTTCGCCAACGCATAATCCAACGCCTCTAAAATCTCATACGCCGGCGCTGCGATACCGGCCGCATCAAAACGGCGCGCCGGAGCGAGCCGCAGCGAAGTTACACCGTTTTTGCAGCGTAGTTCTCACTCATTGAATACCGCCGAAAAATTCATCTTCATAGGAAAAATCCAGCGAGGCGCTGAAAATTTACAGCTTCGCCGCAGAAACGGCCGCGTCCCCCGCGCGTGAAAAAGCGTTATAGTCAATTAACTAAACGACAAAACAAATTATGTCGTCCTCGCAATCTTCTGGCGAGGACCTCCCGTAATAAACGATAGAGGCGACAGAAAGCTGTTTATGCTTCACTGAGCCTCTAATGGTTATTGTCGGAGACGCCAGCGGCCTGCCCCGCACCATCGGGCACAAATGATTGCCGGCGTGACATAGTTTTATTAGAAGTTAAATAACTATAAATCCGCCTCTGCGGCGCGGATTTTAATTTGCTTCGGCCTCCCGCCTCCGCGCCGTCCATTCTTCCTTCGTTATTATATAAATCAGGTGCGGCATTTCTTTGCCTTTGTAGATTTTTACAAAACTCTCGCGCGCTGTCATGCCGAGCCGCCCGGCGACACGCCGCGAGGCGCTGTTTTCCGGCCGAATCTCGGCTATGACCTCCGCCGCGCCCAGTTGGTCGAAGGCATAATCCACGCAGGCCGCTGCGCCCTCCGACGCATAGCCGCGCCCCCAGAAATTTCTGCCGAGTATGTAGCCGACGCCCATGCGCCGCTCGCCCTCCACATTTTCGACCAGCGGGCCGATGAATCCGGCCAGCGCTCCGCTTACGCGCTCCACCGCCGCGAGGTAGCTGAAGCCGTCGCGCCGGTACCTCGCAATATTTTCCGCGATCCACGCGCGCACCTCGCCGTCAGAAAAGCCGTGCTCCCACGCGTACATCACCCGAGCGTCGCCGAGGATTTCGCGCGCCGCCTCAAAATCCGCCTCCGTAAGCTCGCGCAGCACAAGCCGCTCCGTTTCAATGACGAGCATAAAATTCCTCCCGTTCCGCCGCGCGCAGGAACGCGCGGAAAATCCGGCCACAATTTTACACCGTAAAAATCTCCGGCAGAAGCCGAAGCGCGGCGCGCGCACGCCACAGGGCGCGGATTTACGCTACAATATCCGCGTGTGAAACGAAACGCGCAAAGGAGGAATTTTCCATGATAGACCTTGAAGGGCTCTGGCGCGACGCGAAAGCCGCAACGCCGGTCTGCGCCGTCACAGGCTCGACGAAAAACATGATACTGAACGCGATCACCGAGGGCGCACGCACGCTTGAAGACATAGAAAAAACCGTCCCGCTCTGCGGCGGCGAATGCGCGATGCGCAACGTATCCGGCTGCGGATGCCGCGAAAACGCCGCGGCGCTGCTTAAAATCTACGTCCCCGTCTTCGAGATGATGACGGAGGGCGGCGGCTGCCGCCACAAAAAGCCCGCTCCGAAGCCCGAAGGATGCACCGGCGTCCGCAGCGAAAAATGCGGCGGCTGCACAGGCTGCGGAGCGTAGCGCGCCTACCGGTAAATACGAAAATTTCAGCGCCTCGCTGATTTTTTTCATTATTCACCCGTCGCAAGAGGCGCCGGCAAAACGCCGCAGGCGTGTGCGTTTGACAAAAAACCGGCGATAGAGAACAACCGGCGGCCCGCACAGAGCCGCGGCGCATCCATACCGGAGGCGAACAATCGGGAAACAACCGCGGCCTGACGGAGCGGCGCGCGTTCATGCGGCGGCGTTCCGATAGAGGAAAGGCCTGAATTTCACTGCCTCGCAGCTTTCATGCGTTCTTCACAAACATATGGAACCACAGCGCTGAAGCGGCGAAAAAATCTAAAAACCAGGGAGAGAACGAAAAATGACAGGATGGATCAAAGAATTTAAAGACTTCGCCGTGCGCGGCAACGTAATGGACATGGCCGTCGGCGTCATAATAGGCGCGGCCTTCGGCAAAATCGTCACCTCGCTCGTCAACGACGTAATAATGCCGCCCATCGGGCTGCTCGCCGGCGGCATAGACTTCTCGAACCTCTTCGTGAACCTCTCCGGCACCCCAGCCGCGACGCTCGCCGAGGCAAAGGCGGCGAACCTTCCCGTAATCGCCTACGGCTCGTTCATCAACACCGTCATCAACTTTCTGATACAGGCGTGGGCGATATTCCTCGTCGTAAAATTCGCAAACAAACTGCGCCAGCCCGCCCCCGAACCACCGAAGCCCGCCCCGCGCCTCTGCCCCTACTGCTTCTCGGAAATCAACGAAAAAGCGACAAGATGCCCGCACTGCACCTCGGAGCTGAAATAGACCGCCAAGGCAGAAAATCCCGCGAGGCGCTGAAAAAACGCAAAAAACGGAGCCGTCCGGCACGGGCGGCTCCGTTCGTATTTTTATCGCATTCCGGCGGAAAGATCGCCGCGTCCGTTACTTCGCCTTCTTCACCAGATTGTTCAGCGCTTTCACGAGGCCCTGAATCTTTTTCTTGTTCGCAGGCTTTTTCAGCGCGGCCTGTGCGGAGGTATCCTTGCCCCAGTACGCCTTGTTCGCGTCGCGGTTCTGGTTTATCACGCAGCCGTCGATTGATACGCCTGCGAAAAGTCCCTTCGACATCGAGTAGCTGTATATCGAGGCCTGCGCCCGTCCGTCGGTCGCAGCGGAAGTGTCGCGCCCGACCGGGCCCGCCGCTATCGCCACGTCCGCGCCGAGCTTGAAGCTGTTGCCGCCAGTGAACGCGCGGAGGCCGTCCTGATTCGTAATGACCAGCACGAGGCCGACGGACTGCACTCCTATCTGGAAGCCGATCGAAGCGCCGTTGATGCCCATGAAGGCCGGGCCGCTCCACGTGCCGTTCTTGTTGCGCAGCAGTACGAGCCCTTCGCCCGTCTGCCCTCCGAGGCCGAGACCGGCCTTCGTCACCTTCGGGAATATTGCGACGCCCTTGCCGGACTTTATGACGTTCGCAAGCGCGTCGGCGTCTTCTTCAATCGCCATTTTGTTGATGAGGTCGGTCGCAAGGCGTATGCGCCGCTCGTGCGCCGCCTCCTTCGCAAACGCCGCGCCGCAGGCGCAGAGCGCCAGCATGACGGCCGAGAGCAGCACGCACAGCTTTTTGTTTATTCTCATTACGATTCCCCCTTGACTTCTTTTGATTGCTCCTGGCAACATTTTATCTCATCGCGCGCATAAAAACCAATAAAAGCAATATAATGTAAGCGGCAAATTATTATGAGGAGATGGCTTTATGGAAAAGATATTCGCGCCGTGGCGCGCGCAGTACATACTCTCGAACTCCGACGGCGCGGAAAAGGTGGAAGGCTGCATCTTCTGCGAATTTCCGAAACGCGACGAGGACGAAATACGCATGATAATCGAGCGGGGCGCGCATTGTTTCGTAATCATGAACGCGTACCCCTACAACCCTGGACACCTGATGGTCGTGCCCTACCGCCACACATCGGACTTCACGTCGCTGACTGCGGATGAATTCGCAGAGATGACGGCGCTCGCGCAGAAGTGCGTCAGGGCCCTGACGAAGCTGATGCAGCCGCACGGATTCAACATCGGCATGAACATCGGCAAAGTCGCCGGCGCGGGCATAGACCAGCACCTGCATATGCACGTCGTGCCGCGCTGGAACGGCGACACAAATTTTATGCCCGTCATAGGCGAGGTGCGCGTCCTCTCCGAGTCGCTCGCCTCCACATACTCGCGGCTCAAGGCGATATGGCCGGAGATATAGCGGCCGTCTTCCGCGCGCCGCGCGCGGACTGCGACGCGGAATTCACGGAAAAGCGCTCGCGCTTCATCGGCTCCGTGCGCACCGTGCTCTCGGCGGACGAGGCGGCGGAAATTATAAAAAAATTCCCCGAAATCTACCCGAAAGCCAACCACCACTGCTGGGCGTACAGGATAGGGACGGGGACGGCGCTCGAACACTGCTCCGACGCGGGCGAGCCCTCAGGCACAGCGGGCCGCCCGATCCTCGGCGTCATAAAACGCCATGAACTGACCAACACGCTCATAGTAGTAACGCGCTACTTCGGCGGCATAAAGCTCGGCGTGCGCGGACTCATCGACGCATACAAAGCCGCCGCGGAGCTGGCCGTCGAACAGGCCGGAGCCGTCGAGATGGAGTTCCACAACGCGCTGCTGCTGCGCTGCGGCTACGACTACTCCAAAACCCTCGACACGACCCTGCGCAAGTGGGGCTTCACTGAAGAGCGCATAAAAACGGAATACGGCGAAGACGTAGCCGTGCGCCTCGAAGTGCCGTTCTCCATGCGTGCGGCGATGGAAGCGCCGCTGGCGGAGATGCGCGCGCGCTCCTTCCTCACGCTGTGCGAATGGAACGAAACGCCGCTCGTGCGGGAAAAATGGCGGTGAGGGACGACGGATGCGCCGCGCAGCAAAAACGCCGAATATTCTGATAGAAACAACAAACAAGCCCCCGCTTATGCGGAGGCCGTGCCGCATCTTTGCTTTGACGGTAAGCTAGCGGCGTGATACAATCCTCTTAGGTAGTAAACCTACCTGAGGTACTTGAATATGAATTCAATTATCCTCAGTAATAGGCTTAACAGAGGGACGTAACGGAGTAGCGAGCTCTTGAAGTTACGTCCCTCTCGCCTTTTCAAATGTCTCCATTTGCTTCGGCGTTTCCGAGAGGATTGGCCATCGCTTTCAGCCACGGCTTTCACCTCCCTTTTGGGAGAAACTTCATACTTCGAGGCCCCTTACCTCAAGAGTCCGTCAGGGAACATTATACAGCCTGCAAACGGAAAACTGCGCGAAGCAAACCTCCTCTCAGGCCAGCCTCCACGCGGGTGAATGCCTCCATTCACCCGCCACTTCCTGCCGCGCCTGTAACCGGCTATAATATATACAGCACCGCACACAGCCGCGCCGAGGCGCAGCGCAACAGAAAGGAGCGCGCCGATGACCGCCGTCTGCAAAATTGCCGCTTTACTTACAATCACGCTCGCGCTCCTCGCAGGCGCGCCTTCGCGCGGGTTCTGCGCAGCCGCCGGATGCGAATGGCCTCTTGAACTCGTCAACGAAAGCGGCGCGGAGATAACATCGCTCCGCATATCGCAGACAGGAATGGAAAAATGGTCTGAAAACCGCGCGCCTTCGCCCATCCCCGACGGCGGCAGGGCTGAGCTCGACATAGAGCGCGATTCCATACTCGGCCTCTGCGACGTAGAAATAACAGCTGACGGCCGCGCTGCGGTCTGGCGGCGCCTCCCGATACTAGAAATATTCTCCATCACCGTAGACAAAAAATTCCAGCCGCACTACGAACGCATAAAACTCGGCGCATGATAGCGGACAAGCGGCGCGGCGCGCCGCGGGCATACTAGAAAAACTCAGACAAAAAGAAAGCTGGACACCGTCAGCATCCAGCTAAAGTAAAATCGCAGCATTCGGGCAGGATATTTATTCTGTCGTTTCAGTTATCTCCTTCCATGGTTTGCAGTTCCAATATGTACGGGGCGTCAGAACCTCCATTTATGGTTATGCACCAGATAAAGTTTATAAGCTATTTCCAGTTCAAGGCACTGTTCGTGATTATGCGGGTCGATCTCCAGAAGCTCACATATTTTACCAAAACGATACTTTACTGAATTATAGTGTATAAACAGGAGCGTACTGGCTGTTTTGAGATTCCAGCCGCTTCTGATTACCGCGCCTAAAGTAGCCATCAGCATCGAATTATACTTCGCGTCATAATCAAGCAGAGGCTTTAT
>DVKA01000152.1 GCA_018716365.1 Candidatus Caccocola faecipullorum | reverse complement strand
AGCCAGGATCAAACTCTCCGTTTGATTCCTGTTGCTTCGCTCGCTGGAATTGCGGAATTGCATCGTGCAATTCTTTATTTCCTTATGCACTATTCTATTGACATGGTTCTTATCGCTCAACCGTTTCGGCTTGTTGCGTGCCTCGTGGCGGCGACAAAAGGTAGTATATTACGCTTCCTTGAAAATTGCAAGCCCCTTTTTATAATTTTTTTGTAAATCTCCGATTTTTATTTTTAGGAGTATTCCATGGGGCGGCGCTGGAGTATCAGGAGGCCGTCGCGGGGCTCGAAGGAGAGGCGCCCCATGAACTCCGTGAGCTCGCTTGTGTAGGTTACTATCACGGGTACGTTCTTTATCGCCGGATGGCCGAGCGCGTATGTGAGCAGCTGCGAGCCTATGCCTTTGCCCTGGTAGTCTGGATGTACAAGGATGTCCCAGAGCGAGGCGCGAAAGACGAAGTCCGTAAGTATCCGGCAGAAGGCTATGAGCTTTCCTTCGTGGCGGATTGAAAAGCACATACTCGTCCCTTCGAGCATTTTTGCTATCTGGTCGAGCGAACGGCTGCGTCCCCAGCGAGTGAAGCGGTAGAGATCCTGAAGCTCGGCGGGGCTGACCGCGAGCTTGCTGTCATAAAAGTAGTATTCAGGATTTAATTTCATCGGGGAGACCTTCGTGTATGAAGCTGTATGCGCCTCGACGCTTCGGCGCGGCGAGCGCGAGGCCGCCGATGATTTTGCGGAGGTCGCCGCGTCTTGCGTCTTTCGCTACGTTTAATTCCATGAGCTGTCCAGCGCCGCAGCGCGGGCAGGTCCACATCGCGCGAGCTTTGCCGTTCGCGTCGGGCGATCCCGGGAGCACCTGGAGCTCTCCGCATTTCTGACATGCCAGTATCAACATCGTTTAAGCTTCTTTCGTTCTGTTATTTCAATATGAATTTCACGCGCAGGGGGCCTTCTGTGTAGATGTCCCTCGCGGCGACGATTTCAAGGCTGATATTATTCTCCACTTCGGTTATGTGGTCGAGCGCGTCGAGGAATTCCGCCGTGTCTATCGAGCCGACGTTTCCCGATATGGGGTCGCGCAGGATGCCGCGGCTGACGGCGTTCTGGTTGAGCGTTTTAAGGGCCTGGAATACGGTCTCCTCTATCTCCTGCCGCGGCGTGTCCGGCGTGAAGGTGTGCGAATACAGGACTTCGTTTTCTTTGTATATCAGGCCGGAGGGATAGCATTCGAGCTTCGATGCGACCGCCTCGCCCTCTACTGCGTTGCCTTCGGCGACAAGGCGCAGGAGCCAGCGCCCGGGGTCGCGCGTCACGCGGTCTTTGACGTAGCGCTGGGATTCGACGGTTACGTTAGGCAGGCTGACGGCCTCGGGCCTTTTGCCGAAGCGGTAGGCGAGCAGCGCGCGCGCCTCCCCGCGCAGCCTGTATATGTACTGGTCCACCTGCGCGGGATCTATCTCGGGCCCTGTGAGGACGCCCTGTGAGAGCACTTCGCCGGAGAGCGCCGCTATGCGCCCCTCGCGCAGCCTCTGCATGCCGGATTTCAGCGCGTCGGATTCTTTTTTGAGGCTGGCGACTGACTCGGCAAGTTCTTTGCTTTCTTTCATAAGGCGGTTGTTTTCCTTCTGAAGCGCCGCCTGTTCTTTTTCCATCTTCTCGCGCGTTTTGCTCATCTCTTCGAGCTGCCCTCGCGCCTCTTCAAGGCTTTTTGCGCCTTCGGCGAGCTGCGTTTCGATACGCGTCAGCTCTTCCTGTTTTTCCGCCAAATCGCCGCGGCTTTCGAAGAGGTCGATCTCCATCTGCCCCATCGTGTCGCGGTTTTTCTGAAGCTCTACCGTCAGATCCGTGAGCTGGCGCTGCACGAACTGCATACTGAAGAGCGCCGTGCGGACCTGTTCCGACGCGACGCTGAGTATCAGCAGCGTCGCTACGGCTATGCCGACGCCAGTGACGACGGATATTATTCTCGACGTGTATTTCGGGCGCAGTTTCAGAAAGGTGATGCGCTTTTTGCCGAGGCGCATTCCGATGACGTCTCCGGCCCAGGAGACGAGCGCGCTCACGACGATAAGCGAGCCGAGCAGTATCCAGTTCATTTCACGAAAAATTTCAAACAAAGAGCGACCTCGCTGTCAATCCATATTTTTAATTCGTTACCAAAGGTATTATAACAGATGAATGTGTCGTCTTTGTGGAGATGGGCGGCCGGCGGCTCAAAATATTACAGTATCTTAAAATTTCGGAAAAATTGTGAATTTAGTGGTAAAATTACAGTTCGGGCGGACATTTCCGTCTTATACCGGCGTCATTCGCGGACATGCGTCCGATAATTTTTCCGGTTCGGGGCGTTCTTTCCGCATATCAGCGGAAGCGCCGCCGTGCGCCGCGCCCGGGCCGGACGTAAGGAGAAGGAATTATGGAATCTGTTTTATCGCCGCTTCAGACGGCGCGATACGAATATAAGCCGAAGCTGCCTGAGATTTACACGCACGGGATGTGCGGCATCCTCGCGGCGGAGGGCGAGCCGTGCGTCCCTCCGGCGGACTGCGATGCTATCAGGAACATCTTCCCCAACACTTTCGGGATGAACCGCGTATATTTCCAGAATGGCGAGAACTGCGCGCCGAAGAGGAAAATCAACGCAGGCGTCATTCTTTCCGGCGGGCAGGCGCCGGGAGGACACAACGTCATCACCGGGCTCTACGACGCGCTCAAGGAGGCCGATCCGTCGAACAAGCTCTTCGGTTTCAAGAACGGGCCTTCCGGGCTGATTGAAGACAACTGCGTCGAATTCACGGACGAGATGATAGACCGGTACAGGAACACCGGCGGCTTCGACATCATCGGCTCCGGCAGGACAAAGCTCGAAACAGAGGAGCAGTTCAGAATCGCCGCGGAGGTCTGCGCGCGGCACGGAATCTCCGCAGTTGTGATAATCGGCGGCGACGACTCGAACACGAACGCCGCAATGCTCGCGGAGTATTTTGTGCGCGAAAAGACTGGAGTTCAGGTGATAGGCTGCCCGAAGACGATAGACGGCGACCTGAAGAACGACGGCGTGGAAATCTCATTCGGATTCGACACGGCGACGAAAACCTACGCCGACCTCATCGGTAATATTGAACGGGACGCCTGCTCGGCGCGCAAATACTGGCATTTCATCAAGGTCATGGGGCGCTCCGCCTCGCACGTCGCGCTCGAATGCGCGCTGCGCACGCAGCCGAATGTCTGCATCATCAGCGAGGAGGTCGAGGCTAAGAAGACGAGCTTCACCGAGATTACGGAGCAGATTGTGCGCTCCGTCTGCGCGCGCGCCGAGCGCGGCGACAATTTCGGCGTCGTCATAATTCCAGAAAGCCTAATTGAATTCGTGCCGGAGCTGAAGGACCTCATCGCAGAGCTCAACGACGTGCTCGCGGCCAAGTCCGAGGAGCTCGCCGCGCGGGCCGGCTGGAAAAAGTACGCCTACCTCGAAACGCTGCTTTCGCCCGCTTCGTACAAGGTTTTCACTCTTCTGCCGTCGAACATTCAGAACCAGCTTCTTATGGACCGCGACCAGCACGGCAACGTCCAGCTCTCGAAGATAGAGACGGAGAAGCTTCTAATCGAGCTCGTGCGCAAGAGGCTCGCGGAGCTGAAGCACGACGAGGTCTATCACGGCAAGTTCAACCCGCTGAGCCACTTCTTCGGCTACGAGGGGCGCTGCGCCTTCCCGTCGAACTTCGACGCAGACTACTGCTATTCGCTCGGCTACAACGCGTTCATGCTCATAAGCTACGGCTATACGGGCTATCTTTCAACGATTTCAAACCTCGCGCGCCCCGCGGCCGAGTGGCGCGCCGGCGGCATACCGCTGACCGGCATGATGAACCTGGAACGCAGGAGCGGGCGTCTGAAGCCGGTCATTAAAAAAATGCTCGTCGACCTGAACGGCGCGCCTTTCCGTTATTTCGCGGAGCGGCGCGAACGCTGGGCCGTCGAGACCTGCTATACCTTCCCGGGGGCCATTCAATATTACGGCCCGCCGTGCGTCTGCGACACCGTCACAAAGACGCTGGAGCTCGAACATATGGAAAAGAGGGGCTGAGACGGCCCCTCTTTTTTTCGTCCTTTATTCGTATTTGAGAGCGTCTATCGGGTTCAGCAGCGAGGCTTTGTAGGCCGGGTAGTAGCCGAAGCCGACGCCGACCATCGCGGAGAATACGAAGGCGAGCATTATCGAGACGAGCGTGAATACCGGCGGCGCGGCGGTGAACGTCGAGAGCGCGTAGCCCGCGACGACGCCGACTATGATTCCGAGCGTCCCGCCCACCATCGAGAGGACGACCGCCTCTATCAGGAACTGCATACGTATGTCGCGCTCCGTCGCGCCGACTGCCATCCTTATGCCTATCTCGCGCGTGCGCTCCGTTACGGAGACGAGCATGATGTTCATGATGCCTATGCCTCCGACGACGAGCGATATAAACGCTATCGAGCCGAGCAGCATCGACATTATCGTCGTCGTCTTGCGGCGCGCTTCGAGCATCTGCGAAACGTTGCGCACTGCGAAATCGTCGGGCTCGCCGGGCATTATCCTGTGGCGTTCGCGCAGAAGCGCCTCCGTCTCGTTCTGGATGTAGTTCAGCGCGGTCATTGAAACGCCCTTGATGTAGATGTTGCCTATACGCCCCGCTTCGCGCCAGCGGACGAGGCGGCGCTGCGCCGCCGTTATTGGAACGAGCATAAAGTCGTCCTGGTCGCTGCCCATCGCGGAAAGCCCCTTAGCCTCGAAGACGCCGACGACGGTGAACGGTATCTTGTTGACGCGGATGGATTTCCCTATCGCGCTGGTGTCGGGGAAGAGCTTTTCCTCGACCGTGCTGCCTATGACGATGACCTTCGCGCCCTGGCGGACGTCGCTCTGATTTATGTCGCGCCCGTATGCTATGCTCCAGTCCTGCACATAGGAGTAATCCGCAGTGCTGCCGACGACGCTGGTGTCCCAGTTGGTGTTTTCGTAGACCACCGTGGCGCTGAGGTTTATCATCGGCGCGACGGCGTCTATGCCGGAGACCTCGCGCGCTATCGCTTCCGCGTCTTCGTCGGTGAGGTAGGACCTGCTGCCCATCGTCGAGCGCGAGGAGCGGTCTGGAAAGACCATTATGAAGTTGCTCCCGAATGAGGAGATCTGCTCATCTATGCTCTTGTTCGCGCCGGCTCCGACGGCGAAGGCCGCTATGACGGCGGCGACGCCTATGATGATGCCGAGCGCGGTCAGCATCGAACGCGTCTTGTTCCTGCGCAGCGCGGTTACAGATGCGGTGAATACTTCGGGCAGGGCTATCATACCGGCGTCCTCCTTTCGTTGATTTCGTCCTTCATTATCACTCCGTCCTTAAAATGGAGGATGCGTTTCGCGTAGAGCGCGACGTCGTACTCGTGAGTGACCAGGATTATAGTCATGCCCTCGTCATTGAGACGTGTGAAGAGCGCCATTATTTCGTCGCTCGTCTTGGAGTCGAGGTTTCCCGTCGGCTCGTCGGCCATCAGTATCGGCGCGCGGTTCACGATGCCGCGCGCGATCGCGACGCGCTGCTGCTGTCCGCCGGAGAGCTGCGAGGGCTCGTGGTAGAGCCTTTCTGAAAGTCCCATCTCTATCAGCGCGGCCTTCGCCTTCTCGTGGCGCTCCGCGCGCGGCACGCCGGCGTAGAGCAGCGGGAGTTCGACGTTCTCAAGCGCCGATGTCTTTGAGAGCAGGTTGAAGCCCTGAAAGACGAAGCCTATCATACTGTTCCTGATATGTGCCAGCTCGTCGGAGTCCATATCCTCGACGTTCACGCCGTCAAGCAGGTACTCGCCGGAGGTCGGCCTGTCGAGGCAGCCGAGGATGTTCATCGTCGTCGATTTGCCGGAGCCGGACGGGCCCATCATAGCGACGAACTCCCCCTTCTCGACCTTGAGGTTCACGCCGTGGAGTATCTCTACGGGCTCGCCGCCGAGATTGAAGCTCTTGCGTATTTCTCTCAGCTCGACGAGAGCCATTTCCTAATCGTCCTCTCTCGGCAGGATGACGCCCGTTATAACGCGCTGCCCTTCCTCAAGACCGGAGACGACCTCGGTGTTCTGCCCGTCCGTAATTCCGCGCTCGACCTCGGCCTTTACCGGCTTGTCCTTATCGCCGAGCAGGTAGACGGCCGGGGCCGTCACAGCCGCTATGTTGCTCTTGCGTCC
The DNA here is from genome assembly GCA_018716365.1 of Candidatus Caccocola faecipullorum. Lineage (GTDB taxonomy): Bacteria > Synergistota > Synergistia > Synergistales > Synergistaceae > Caccocola > Caccocola faecipullorum. The sequence goes on along the minus strand of DVKA01000152.1, from coordinate 7,563 downwards.
CGGGCCGGGCGGTCCGACTTCGACGCTCTGCCCCGTCACTGGCTTGAAGCGGAAGGCGCTGTTCGGCACGACCAGAATGTCGTCGCGCTTGTCGAGTATCAGAGAGACGTTCGCCGTCATGCCGGGGAGCAGCTTGCCGTCTGGGTTGTCGACCTTGACGATGACGGTGTAGGTTACGATGTTGTTTTCAGTCGTAGGAGAGAGGCGCACCTGTGAGACGCTGCCGGTGAAGGAGTCGCGCGGGAACGTGTCTACCGTGAACTCCGCCGGCTGTCCCTCGTGGACGCCGCCGATGTCGGCTTCGTCGACGTTGACCTCGACCTGCATCTGCGTGAGGTCTCGCGCTATCTCAGCGATACTCGGCGTCTGGTAGCTCGCGGCGACCGTCTGGCCCTCTTCGACGTTCTTGGCGACTATTACGCCGTCCACAGGCGAATATATTTTCGTGTATCCGAGGTTGATTTTCGACCTTTCGAGCGAAGCGCTCTGTTGTTTGACGCGCGCCTCCGCCGCGGCGAGGTTCGCCTTCGCCTGGAGCCATGTGCTCGTGTCCGCGTCGATGTCCGCTTTAGCGACAAGGTCGCGTTCCGCAAGCTCGCGCGTGCGGCGGAGGTCCTTCTCCGCCACGGTCAAAGCCGCCTGCGCGTTGAGCACGTCGGCCTTCGCAGACGCGAGCGACGCTTCGCCCTGCGCCACGTCGGCCTCCTGCGTCGCTGAGTCCATTAGCGCTATCAGCTGCCCCGCCTTCACCTCGCTGTTGTAGTCGAAATAGAGCGCTTCTATCGTGCCGGAGATCTGCGTACCGACGTCTACCGTTTCGACCGGGTTCAGAGTGCCCGTCGCCTGTATCGTGGACTGGAGCGTCGTGCGCACTACCGGCACGGATTTGTACTGTATAGCCGGCTCGCGGTTGAGCCACCACCAGCCTCCGCCTCCCGCGGCGGCCGCTATCACCAGCAGCGCGGCCGCGAATTTGAATTTTTTGCCTCTAGTCGGTAGTCTGTTCGCCATAGCTCAGTCCTCCCATTGCTTTTTCAAGGTTTATCCGCGCGTTCTTGCAGTCGTAGAGCGCGAGCACCGTGTTCGCCGAGGCGACGGCGTAGCCGTCCACGGCGTCGGAGATTTCAAGGTTGTCGCCCACGCCGGCCTTGTAGCGTCCGAGCGCGAGGTCGAGCGTCGCCTTCGCGGCGCGCTCCGCCTCTTGGGCGGAGGAGAGCGATTCTTTCGCCTGACGCAGGTCTTCCCACGCCGTGCGCACTTCGAGCGTCACGGAATTTTCAAGCCCGACGAGCTCGGCCTCGGCCTGCCGCAGCTGCGCGCGCGCCTGCTCGACCATGCTCTTCGTCAGGCCGCCGTCGGTAAGCGGCACGGAGAGAGTGAGGCCGGCGTTCCACTGGTCGTGGTCGAAATAGGAATGATTTCCAAAGCTGTACCCGGCAGACGCGGAGAGCGACGGAGACAAGCCCTTCATCTGGAGCGTTACGTTCTCAGCAGCCGATTCTACGCGGAGCCTTCTCGCCACGAGCTCGGGACGGTCCTTCATCGCGCCGGCCACCGCGTCGTCGAGGCTTATGCTCCAGTCTTCATATCCGAGCATATCTTCGACGCCGCTTATTTCCATCAGAGGCACGCCCATGGCGTTTGCGAGTTCGGCGCGGCAGAGCTCTTCGTTGCTCTGAGCGCGAACGAGCGTCAGCTTCGACGATGCGAGGTCCGATTCGGCTTTCGTCACCTCGATTTTTGCCTTCGTGCCCACTTCGTAGTAGGAGCGCGCCCAGTCTAGGCGCTTTTCGTAGTTGTCGTATCTCGTCTGCGCTATATCGACGTCGCGCACGGCGCGGTTGAGCGCGTAATAGGCGTTGTAGACCCGCTGGACGACGAGGTCGACGGTCTCTTCATAGTCCGCCTCCGCAGCCTCGGTAGAAAGACGGGCGCGTTTTATTCTCGTCTCGCGCCGTCCCCAGTCGCTGATGGACTGGTTCACGGAAACGCCGGTGCTGTAACTTCCCTCATGGTCGTCGCCCGAGCCGCTGCGCCGGTACGAGCTGTTCGCCGAGAGCTGCGGGCGTCCGGGCGCCGCGGCCTGGTTGATCGTCGTGCGCTCAGCGTTGAGGTACTCACGCGCAGCCGTGATGTCGGGGTTGTGCTTCATCGCGGCCGCGAGGCAGTCGTCCAGCGTGAGCGTTCCGGCGGACGACGCGCCCGCGCAGAGCAGCGTCAGAGCCGCCGCGAAAAGCGCTGTTTTAAGTTTCATCGGACTGCACCACTCCTTTTACAGATAATTTCTCTTTGGTATCTTCACTGTGAAGCGCGTGCCCTTTCCGGGCTCGCTTTCGACCTCTATCGTGCCGCCGTGCGCTTCTACTATCGCCTTGACTATCGCAAGGCCGATTCCTATTCCGCCGCTCGTGCGCGCGCGGGATACGTCGGTGCGGTAGAAGCGCTCGAAGATGTACGGAAGGTCCTTCGCCGCTATTCCTATGCCGGTGTCGGCGACGCTGACGGTCATTTCCTTTTCTCCGCCGGCCAGCGTGACGGCTACGGAGCCGCCCGCGTCTGTGTAGCGCAGCGCGTTCGACAGAAGGTTCTCTACGACCTGCCGCATCTTCGCGCCGTCGAGCTGCATCATGACGCCCGGCTCTATATCGAGTTTCAGCTCCACACCCTTGTTTTTATAGAGCGGGTCGAAGACGAGCGCAGCCTTCTCGACAACCGACGAGGCGTCTGTCTCTTCTACTGAGAGTGAATGGGCCGCACCCTCTATCGACGTGAGCTTTTCCACTTCGCATATAAGCTGCGAAAGACGGTCCACCTCGCTGACGGTGAGCCGTATCCTTTCCGGCGTCGGCTCCCACACGCCGTCCTCTATCGCTTCGAGGTGCGATTTTATCACAGCGACGGGGTTGCGCAGTTCGTGCGCTATATCGCTCATCAGGCGTTTTCTCAGCTCCTCCTGTTCCTCCAGCCCCCTGCCGAGGCGGTCTACGCTTTCAATCAGCGTTTGAAGCTCGGTTATGTCTGAGGCCGCCTGCCCCTCTACCGTGTACTTCCCCATACTTATCTGCTGCGCGCGCCGCGCTGCGTTGAGTACGGGCGTGCTTATCCTGTATGCCATGAATATGGCTATCATCGCGGCTATTATAAGCATAACCGCGACGGCATAGTACATTATTTTATTGAAATTGTTCAGGAAGTTGCTCTCGGGGCTTTTGTCGAACGGAAGAACCGTGAAGAGCACCTGTCCCACGCGCTCGCCGCGCGCGATTATATCGCGGCTTCTGACTTGAAGGCCCTCGGGAAGGATGACGGGGCCGCGCTGGTGATGCCCGCGCCCGTGCATCGGGCCGGACTTCATCACAAAACGGCTGTAACTGCGGACGAGGTTCCCCTCCGCGTCCTTTATCTGGATCATCGCTATCGGCCAGCGTATAAAGTCGGAGCCGCGCGGGAAGATGCCTCTCGCGCGCCATGTGCCGGTCTCTTCGTAGAGCGAGGCGAAGTAGTCCGTGAATTCCGTCTCGTATTCGTCGAGCCTGTCGTTGAGGAAATTCTTGAACTGCCATTCGAGCAGCTCGGAGATCGCCGTCGGTATGACGAGCATACAGACGATGACGATCACCATATACTGAAATATGAGCTGCGAACGGAGCGAGTGCTTCATGTCCGTTATTCCGAAATCTTATAGCCGAAGCCGTGGACGGTTCTGATGAAGCCGTTTTCGTGCTCCGTGTCCGAAAGCTTCTTCCGTATATTCTTGATGTAGCTGTCTATCGAGCGCTCGAAGCCGTCGTATTCGTAGCCGAGCGCGTAGGTGATGAGGTCGTCGCGGCTCCACGTCTTGTCGGGGCGGGCCGCCATCTTTGACAGAATCATAAATTCGTTGCGCGTAAGCGAGACCTCTTCGCCGTTTTTCTTCACGGTCAGGTTCTGCGGGTCAATCACGAGCGCGTTTCCGACGCGGATGAGCTCCGACGCGGAATCTTCCGCGCTGCCGCTCTTGCGCAGGTTCGCCCTTATGCGGGCCATCAGTATGCGCGGAGAGAAGGGTTTGACTATGTAGTCGTCGGCTCCAGCGTCGAGCCCCGCGACGATGTCGTCCTCGCCGCTTTTCGCCGTCACCATGATTATCGGGGCGCTTGAGCTCCGCCGTATCTCGCGGCAGACGTCGATTCCCGACATGCCGGGGAGCATAAGGTCGAGAATGACGAGGTCGAACTGCTTCTCTCTGAATTTTCCTATCCCTTCGAGGCCGTCCGAGGCGATCTCCGCGGAATATCCGTCGCGCTCTATATACGCCTTTTCGACCTCGGCTATCGCGCGCTCGTCCTCTACGATAAGTATCCTCATGTCGTCACCGTCTCTCGTCAAAATTCTTCGCCCCCCATTATATTCCCTTTTCGTCCGCTTCTACTTATAAGTTTGAGCGGATTTCAGCATCCGCCCAAACTTTTCCCGTTTGTTTACTCCGCGCGCCGGAGTTTCGCTCCGGCGACGGGGTCAGATATTTTAACGCCGCCTAGTAGGCAGGTCCGTCCCAGCAGCGCGGGCCGCCGTGCCATCCGTCAGGGCCGCAGCCGGGGCGGAAGTGTCCGCCGCCCCAGTGGTGGCGCGGAGCCCAGCGTCCGTCTCTCGGCCCTTCGCGCCAGCCGTCTCTCGGGCCGTGCCATCCGTCGCGCGGGCCGAAACGCCCGTCGCGCGGGCCGCAGTACCAGCCGCGCCAGCCGTCGGGATCGTCGAGCATCGCGTTGAAGCGTTCCATTGCAAGCTCGCGGTTGATCTTCTCAGCTTCGCTGAAGTACTCCCACGCACGCACCTTGTTCGGCTTGTCCTTGCTCATCTCATCGATGAACTTCACCCACGCACCGTTGCCGTAGCCCATGCGCCTGTCGTGGCGGGCGATCCATCCGCAGCGTCCTTTGCTGTGGTCGTGGTTCTCGATGCAGTTGCGGAAGCCCTTCTCGCGGAATTCCTGACGAAGGTCGAGCTCCTTGGCGAAGAGCGTGCGCGCGCGCTGCTTGTCCGGCGTTTCCTTCCTGAGTTCGTCGCGCAGTTCGGCGCGTATCTTGCGCATAGCCTCGAAGTGCGCGCGGTCCTCCTGACTCAGCTCCGGCCCGCGGCGGAAATCTCCGCGCGGCGCGGGGCCTCCCTGCGGCTGATAAGCCGCGGCCGCTCCGGCTATTCCCAACACCATTACGAAAGCTCCGATTATCTTTAATTTCATTGCGTCGTTCCTCCTCTGTATAATCTCCGGCTCGCGTCCGGCTCTCTTTGACGAGTTTATGATAGCAATCCGCTATGACGATTTTATGAACGATTTATGGAGATTTTGTGAGCCCACGGTAAACGGCGCAAGTCCGCAGAAAGCCCGAAGCCATGAAAAAAGCCCCGGAACGTGCCGGGGCTTTCATAATTTTGGGGATTGACGCAAGTGTTACGCCCGCGCCGTGAGACGTTTGCGCGCGGCGTTGGCTTCCGCCGTTATCTTCTCTTTGTCGAGGCGCGTGAAGCTTCCGTTTTCGTAGAGCGTTTCGCCCGCGACGACAGTCGCAGTCACGTCCGCGGAGCTTCCAGCGTAAACTATGCAGCCCGGAAGGTTTTCCAAATCCCAGCCGACATAGTGCGGACGGTCGAGATCGACGAGCATAAAGTCCGCCGTCCAACCCTCGCGCAGAAGCCCCGTTTTTTCAAAGCCGAGGGCGCGCGCTCCCGCGACGGTCGCCATGCGGAAGGCGTCGCGCGCGGAGAGCAGCGTCGGGTCGAGGTTCGCCCCTTTCTGCGCGAGCGAGGCGAAGCGCATTTCGTCCCACATGTCGAGGCGGTTGTTGCTCGACGCGCCGTCGGTGCCGAGCGAGACCGCGATTCCGGCCTCAGCCATCGCGCAGACGGGGGCCGTGCCGCTGCCGAGCTTCCAGTTGCTCTTCGGGTTGTGCGCGACTGTTATGTTCGGGCGCGCGTAGAAGGGGAATTGCTCTTTTTCCATCCAGACGCAGTGCGCGAGCAGAAGGTGCTTAACGCCGGTCAGCCCCGTCTTTTCAAGGAACTCCTCCGGGTTCATCGTCTTCGAGCCCTCGGAGAGAGGCCAGTCGCTTTTCGTCTCAAGCCAGTGAAGCTGGACGCCGAGGCCGTTTTCCTTCGCCGCGGCCGCTATCTCGGTCATGAAGGCTGTAGGCACGGTGTAGGGCGCGTGCGGGCCGAGCTGCACGTGTATCAGCCCATTCGCGCCGTCGTAGTCGCGCGCGAGTTTGAGGTTTTCGTCGAGCCTTTCGCGCCCGCCGTCCTGCGACGGCACGATGCCGCGCGAGAGCCCCGCGCGCATTCCGCCAGCGAGCACGGCCTCCGCCACGCTGTCCATGAAGAAATACATATCGGCGAAGCAGGTCGTGCCGGTCGAGAGCATCTCCATGAGCGCGAGCTGCGCGCCTATGTAGGCCGTCTCCGCGTCGAGCCTGTTTTCGACGGGCCAGATTTTCTTTTGCAGCCACTCCATGAGCGGCAGCTCTTCACCGAGGCCGCGCAGCATCGTCATAGCGGCGTGTCCGTGGGCGTTGACGAAGCCGGGGAGCATCGCCGTGCCGCCGCGTCCGTCGAAGGCCGCTTCGCCGCAGAGCGTGCCGGCGGGCGCGATTTTCGCTATCTCCGCGCCCTCCGTGAGCACGTCGCAGAGGCTTGCGCTCTCGCGCTCCGCGTCCCAGAGGACGACGTTTTTATAAAGCTTCGGCATTTTTATTCTCTCCAGCTCGCCATGTACTCTTCCTGCTCGGGCGTGAGCTTCTCTATCGTTATGCCGAGGGATTCAAGCTTGAGCTCCGCAATGCGGCGGTCGAGCTCCTCGGGCACGTTGTAGAGGCCGGGTTCAAGCTTGTGCGTGCTTATGTAGAGCGCGGAAAGGAGCTGCATTGCGAAGCTGAGGTCCATTATTTCGACGGGGTGTCCGTCGCCCGCCGCGAGGTTCACGAGGCGGCCTTCGCCGAGAAGGTGGAGCCTGCGCCCGTCGTCCATGACGTAGGTGTCGATGTTGTCGCGCGACTGGCGGACTTCCTTCGCCATCTCCTTGAGGTCGGGGACATAGACTTCGACGTCGAAGTGTCCAGCGTTGGCGAGGAGCACGCCGTCCTTCATTACTTCAAAATGCTCGCGGCGTATGACCTTCGTGTTGCCGGTCACGGAGACGAAAACGTCGCCGAGCTTCGCGGCGTCGTTCATGTTCATGACCTCGAAGCCGTCCATGAGCGCTTCGAGCGCCTTGTGCGGGTCTACCTCGACGACTATGACGCGCGCGCCGAGGCCCGCCGCGCGTTTCGCCGTCCCCTTGCCGCACCAGCCATAGCCAGCGACGACGACGTTTTTGCCCGCGACTATGAGGTTCGTCGTGCGCAGTATCGCGTCCCAGACGGACTGGCCCGTGCCGTAGCGGTTGTCGAAAAGATGCTTGCTCTGCGCGTCGTTGACGGCGAGCATCGGGAAGGGAAGGACGCCCTCGTTCGCCATCGCGCGCAGGCGCTTGATGCCGGTCGTCGTCTCTTCGCAGCCGCCCATGATGTTCTTGATGAGGTCGCGGCGCTC
>DVKA01000151.1 GCA_018716365.1 Candidatus Caccocola faecipullorum | reverse complement strand
ATAATGCAAACAGAAAAAATTTCAATTTCCGCGAACGGAGTGATTCTCATGGAAGTCAAAGTATATTCCACGCCGTCGTGCCCGTGGTGCGTGCGAGTGAAAGACTACCTCGCCGGCCTCGGAGTGGCTTACACCAACGTAGATATAACGACCGACAAGGCGCTGGCGATGGAGCTCGTCAAGAAAACGAAACAGATCGGAGTTCCCGTCACATTCATAGGCGATAAATTCGTCGTCGGCTTCAACGAGCCGGAGCTCGAAGCGCTGCTCAAGGCGAACGGCCTCATCGCTTAGCCGCTTAGCGCGGATCGCGCGTGAAAAAATCAGAATAGTGTATAATATTGGCGGCGCGGCGTTTGACGCGCCGCCGTTTGTTGTCTTATGAAAAAATATAAAACGGAAAGAGGCCGGTGATTATCGATGAATAAAGTTTCATTCTCCTTCGGCGCGGCGTTCGGCAGGAGCGCTCTCGACTCATGCGCGCTGCGCGCGAAGTACGTAGACGCCGCGCTCGAAGCGCAGCGCTGGATCAACACGACGCCGTTTGACACAGAAGGGCACGGCTGGATGGCTCTGCCGGATTGTTCCACGGCGCAGGTCGCGGAGACTGCGGAGTGGCTGCGCGGCTACGACAGCGTGATACAGGTCGGCATAGGAGGCTCGGCGCTCGGCAACCTCATGCTCAACCAGGCGCTGCTCGATGGCTTTTACAACGAGACCGAAGCGAAACCGAAATTCTATCTCGCGGACAACCCAGACCCGGACAAGACGCGCTCGATATGGGAGCGCGTTAAGGGTGAAAAAATCGCGCTCGTCGGCGTAAGCAAGTCCGGCTCGACGGCCGAGACGATGACGCAGTTCCTCTGGTACCGCGACGAAATGCTCAAGAAGGGGCAGAGCGATAAAGACATCCTTGTAATCACTGACCCGGAGAAGGGGATTTTCCGCGCCTTTGCAAAAGATTCCGACTGCCGTGTAATGGAGCTTCCTGCCTCAGTCGGCGGACGCTACTCAGTTCTTTGCCCGGCCGGACTCGTCACGGCGGCGGCGCTCGGCATAGACGCGGCGGCGCTGCTTCGCGGCGCGGCGGCGATGAGGGAGTTCGTCTCCAAAGAGACGGACTTCGACAAAAACCCCGCTATGCGCCTCGCCGCGCTGCATATGATGCACGCCGGCGAACACCGCCCCATGTCCGTCCTCATGCCGTATTCGAGCAAAATGGCGTACTTCGCTGAATGGTACGCGCAGCTCTGGGCCGAGAGCCTCGGCAAAGAGGGGCAGGGCACGACGCCAGTCCGCGCGCTCGGTTCGATCGACCAGCACTCGCAGGTGCAGCTCTACACTGAAGGCCCCGACGATAAATTCTTCACGCTCATCAGCCTCAAAGACCACGGCCCCGAAGCCGTCGTCCCGAACATCGGCCACGAGGCGCTCAAGCCGCTCGAGTACCTCAACGGCCAGGGCATAGGCGCGATGCTAAACCTTGAAGCGAAGAGCACAGCCGCAGCCATCGTCAAGTCCGGCCATCCTCTCATGTGGATAGAGCTCGAAAAGCTCGACGAAGAGACGGTCGGCGCGCTCGTATTCTTCTATGAATACCTGACGGCGCTCACAGGCCGCATGATGGGCATCAACCCCTTCGACCAGCCGGGAGTAGAACAGGGCAAAAAATACACCTACGGCCTTATGGGCCGCGCCGGTTACGAAAAAGACGCCGAAGAAGTGGGCGAGTGGTTCGGCAAGATAGCAGCCGACAGCGTCGAGGCTTTTTAAGTTTTTCTCAGAGACTGCTGTTCAGGTATAAAAACAGAGCCGCGCGGACGTTTGCAGCCGCGCGGCTCTGTTTATGCTTCATAAAGATTCGCAGATCAGTCTGAAATTTTCAGCCTTATAAAGTCGCCGGTGAGGTTCCAGCTTTTTTCGATGATGTTGTCGGTCTGGCCCGGCTGCATCCACGGCAGCATATTCGCGATGCCGAAGGCGTCGACGATTGTGATGAATCTCTCTCCGCTGTCGTTTATGTAAAGATATACGCCCTCTGGCTGCTGTTTCGCCATTACGCCGCCTCCAACATTCGTCTTGTACCGTTAGATTATACTACACGCGCTTCCACTTTTGCCAAAGGCTGCCCGGCCGCTTCGCCGCTGTTTTCTAGTTTCGGCAAATGGTATAATATAGCGACACGGTAAAACGACAGCTCTGAAAATTTGCGCGGCGGCCGAAGGGACGGCGATGGTATGAGAATCAGCTCGGTCATTTGGTTAGTGTTTTTTATACTGGTGATAGCGCCGGGGTGCGTCGTGCGTTTCGTATCGTCAAGGAGGCGCCGCTGAGATGCCCGCTCTTGCCTATTACCTCGCTGCTTTCGCCGTCTATACGATTTCGATAATCCTGCTTACCGGACAGTCGTTCCCGCAGCGAGAGAGCCTGCGGTCGTTTTACATAGGGCGGCGCGGCGTGCCGCTTTGGCCTACGGTCGGAACTTTCTGCGCGACTTGGATAAGCCCGCTGTCGCTCGTAGGTTTCAGTATGTGGTATTACCGCGAGGGATATATCGCCTTCTGGGCTTCGGTGAACGGATGGATGCTCGGCTTTCTGCTGTTCCCGTTTATAGTCGGGCGGCTTCGCCGCGCGAGGGTCGTATCTCTGCCGGAGTGGCTGGAAAAAACTTACGGCGACGTGCGCGTGAGGAAGCTTGCAGCCGCCGCGATGGTTTTTCTATACACTATATATCTCGTCATACAGTTCCGCGCTTTCGGCGTCATAGTGTCGTATATGCTTGAGATCCCGCAGGGGTTTGCGTCGACGTCGCTGATTTATCTTTTCGTCCTTTACACGACTTTCGGGGGGTATCCGTCGGTAGTGCGAAGCGACACGCTGAATCTGCTTCTTATCGTAGCGGGCGTCAGCGCGGCGGCGTGGTTCGCCGTGCCAGGCGGATTCAGCCTTTCCGCAGCCGCCGGGATACTGAGCGCAGAGGGGGAACGTTTTGCCGCGGAAGGCCTTTCTCTCTCCGGCGCGCTGTCAGGCACGGTGATAATGCTGGCGTGGGGGCTCGGCGTCGCCGGCAATCCCCAGTACGCGATAAGGATAATCGCCTGCCGCAGCAAAAAAGAAACTTTTCGCCTGCTCTCCATAGCTCCATATATAATCGGCTGGGTTTACCTGTGCGTCACGTTCTTCGTCATGGCGTGCAGAACGGAGCATCCGCTTATAGGAAATATTGAAGAGACGCTCGCTTTTGCTACGCTGGGGCAGTTTCTTCCTCCTTTCGCCGCGATGCTGCTGCTTATCTGTGTAATTGCATCGGCGGTGAGCACCGCCAATTCGCAGCTTCTTCTCGCCGCCTGCTCGCTCTGCTACGATCTGCTGCCTATGAAGCGCGTCGGCGACGGTTCGCCGTTCGGAGGGGAACGTTTCCTGCTGGCGAACCGTATAGCTGTGACCGTAATCGCCTCCGCGGCGCTTTTTCTCGGCAACGCCGGGCTGCCGGGATATATCAGCCTGGGCACTATAAGCTGGACGCTCGTAGCCATATTGTTCTTCTATCCGCTGTTCACTCCGAAGCTTGTCGCGCGAGATATTCTGTTTCATGTACTGCTGTGCGCAGTATCGGCGCAGCTGCTTCTGGTCGTCATTTTCAGCGTCGAGCCGGAGTACGCGATGCTTTACGTGATGTTGGCCGAAGGTATTGTTTTTGCGGTAAAGCGAGCCTTGGGAGGACGCCATGCGTAGGGCCGTAAGTCTTGAAAGTTTCATGAAATGGATGTTTCTGCTCGTCGCTCTCTCGACCGCCGTCCTTATTCTCGGGACGCGGCTCAACCAGAGCTATATGCGGAAACTTGAAGAGGCCGAGCGTACTGCTGAGAGGGCGGAGCGTATGCTCAGCCTTTACCGGCTTGAATATTCCGCCGCCGCGGCGGAGGAGGAGCTGGGTCCTTACTGGCGTCCGTGCGGCGAAGGCGAGGAGGCGGAGATGCGCCTCACAAGCGGCGGGCGCGTCTACGGCTTCGTCATAGATTATGAAGAGATTTACGCGGATATGGTTGAGGAGGAGCGTTATCTTATACTTGTCGGGATACTCGGCCTCATCGTCGCCGTCGAGCTTGCAGTTTTTCTTTCCTATGTGCTGACGCGGCCTTTGAGGCGGCTTACATGGATGTGCCGGGAAATAGCGGCGGGGAAGTCCGTCCGCGTGCCGCAGTCAGTTTTTTCGCCTTCGGAATTCTCTGAGCTCATCGACAGTTTTAACGATATGTCGGAACAGCTTGCCCGCTGGCGCGACGTGCAGCGCCAGCTCAGCAGGATGGACAGACTCGCGGCCCTCGGAGAGATGATGTCCGGCCTCTCGCACGAGATACGCAATCCGTTGGCGAGCATGAGGATACAGGCGGACCTGCTGCGCGACGAGATCGAAAGGATTGGAGCCGGAGATTTCCGCGGAGAGGATATACGCGACGCCGGGGATCAGATAAATGCGCTCTGCGAGGAGATGGACAGGCTGAACAACATAGTCGTGCAGCTTTTGTCGTTCGTCAGGCCGCGTCCGGCGGTGGTGAATCCGACGAAACTCGACGACATTCTCCCATGGGCGGGATCGATGATAGGCCCTCAGGCGCAGAAACAGGGCGTCCGCCTAGTCCTCAAATGCGAGGAGCCGGACGTTACGGTGATGGCCGACGGAGAAGCGCTGCGCCAGGTCGTCATGAACCTTGCGCTCAACGCGATTCAGGCGGCGGGGCGCGGCGGGATGCTTTCCATATCGGTAGGGCGTTCTCAAAGCGCGGCCCGAAGCGGAGTACGCGGCGTTATAACGGTATCGGACACGGGCGGCGGCGTCCCTCCCAGCATCGAGCACAGAATATTCGACCCCTTCTTCACCACGAAAAAAGAGGGCACGGGGCTCGGCCTCAGCATAGTTCAAAGGATTACAGAGAGTTTGGGCGGCGAGCTGTCGCTTGAGAATGGGGCCGGCGGCGCGACATTCAGAGTATATTTGACGCTTGCGGAACGGAGTGTGGAAAAATGAGCGTTTGGATAGTGGACGACGAAACGAATTTGGCTAACGGACTGAAGAGGGCCTTTGAACGCAGGGGCCACAGCGTCGAATGTATGGCGAGCGTGGGCGAGCTTTACGACGCGCTGAACTGTTCCATACCTTCGCTGATATTTCTGGACCAGTGCCTGCCGGACGGCAGCGGCATCGACGCGCTGCCGGCTGTCCTGAAGGCCGCGCCGCGGTGCAAGGTGATTATGATGACGGCCTTCGGTGATTCCAACCTCATCGTCAGGGCTATCAGGCAGGGAGCGTACAACTACCTAGACAAGCCTTTTCCGCTCGACGCCGCTATGAATATGGCGGAGCACGCCTTTGAGTCGATACGCTTCCGAAACCGCAGTGCGCCCGCCTACTGCGACAGCAATCTGCTCGGCTCTTCCCCTGCAATGATGGAGGTAACCGAAGCGCTGCTCAAGGTCGCTCCATATCAGGACACGACGGTGCTTCTGACGGGAGAAAGCGGCACGGGCAAGGAGGTCGCGGCGCGTATGCTTCACAGCGCGTCGAAGTGCAAAGGCGAATTTGTAGCGGTCAACTGTTCCGCCATACCGGAGGCGCTGCTCGAAGCGGAGCTCTTCGGCTACATGAAAGGCGCGTACACCGGAGCGGATTCAGACAAGACGGGGCTTATCGAGGCGGCGGGAGGCGGAACGCTGTTCCTTGACGAAATAGGAGACCTGCCGCTCTCTTTGCAGGCGAAGCTCTTCCGCTTTATCGACCAGCGGACGGTGCGCCCGATAGGCGGAACGAAAGAAAAAAAGGTGAATCTCAAGCTGATATGCGCGACCTGTCTCGACCTTGAGAAAAAGGTGCGCGACGGAAGTTTCCGCAAGGACCTCTATTTCCGCATCTCCGTCTTCCCGATCAAGCTTCCGCCGCTGCGCGAAAGGGGCGGCGACGTCGTCGAACTTGCCTCATATTTCCTTGAAAACATATCGCAGCGTATGAACAAGAGCGCGCCTGAGCTTTCGGAAGAGGTGCGCGAAGTCTTTGCGAGTTATCCGTGGCCTGGCAACGTGCGCGAGCTGCGGAATGTAATCGAGCGGATTCTGATTCTGCGCAGCCCCGAAGATCCATATGTGCGCCTTGCCGACCTTCCCGCCGAGATGCTTGAATGCGGGGCGCAGCCGCGCGCCGGCGGGGCTGAAACGCGCGAAATGGGCGCGACGCTTGGGGAAACGCTCGACGGCGTCGAACGGCGTCTCATAACGGAGGCGCTTGCCAGATGCGGAGGGAATAAGACGCAGGCCGCCGCGGAGCTTGGGATTTCGCGTTTTTCGCTTATAAGAAGGATGCAGAGGCACGGCCTTGAATGAGCTGAAACTTCTTCGCTCCATTTACAACGCGCCGCGGCCGTCCGTCTCCCCGTGGCTCTTCCACGGTGCTAATCTTCTGCTTACTCCTCTGCCAGAGCTCACGGCGGCCTGCCGCGAGCTTGCTGAGGGCAATATGTTCATTTCGTTCGCTCCGCCGCGTAATTTTTCCGCGCGCATTGAGAGCGAGGCTGATTTCTACGAAAACCTGCCGGAGCGTCCGTCGCTCGACTCGGCGCTCTATCCTCAGATATGTTCGTGCCCGGGCTACTCCAGCGTAAGCTCAAAAGCCCCCGCCGCTTTCTGGAGCTCGCTGCTCGGCGCGGACGGATTTCTTAACTGTACGTTCGAGCAGGCGGCGGAACATTCCGGCCTGACGTTGGCCGAGACGCGGCGTTTTATCGAAAATCTGCAAAATTATGTAGAACCGGCGGGGCTCTTCGCTCCGGGGCTTGCGGAATCGCTCCTGATACAGCTGCGCCGCGCGGGGCTTGAGGGGGGCGCGGCATGGACGCTGCTGACTGAGGGACGCGCCGCGCTGCTTGCGGGGAAAATAACAGAGTGGGGCGCGGGCCGCGGCTTTGACGAAAGCCAGATGGCGGATGCGATGCGCACGCTGCGCGGCCTCGACCCTGCGCCGGGCAGGAATTTCGCGCGGACGCATTACGTAGCTGCCGACGTGGAATTCACGGTCATGGACGGAAAAGTTTCGCCGCGTCTTCTGACTGACAATATGCCCGTAGTAGAGAACCATTTGGGGGAATTCGGCCTTGCATCCGGCGAAGCGCCGTCTGATCCGTGGATGCGCGGCGAGTGGAACGCAGCGCGGCAGGCGCTCAAACTCCTGGGGCTGCGCTGCCGCACCGTCATGAGGTGCGCGCTTTACATCGCTTCGGAGCAGAGCGAGAAAATCATCAATATGAGCCTTCCGCCTAAACCCATGACCTATGCGGGAGCCGCCGCCGCGCTTTCTCTCCACGCCTCTACTCTGCACAGGTGCGCGCGCGGCACTTACTGCGAGATAAACGGCCGCTGTTATCCGATAAGCGTATTCTTTTCGCGTCCCGCCGCGTCGAACGGAACTTTGAGTGTGGCTGAGCTTCGCTCCCGCGTTGCGGAACTTCGCGCCGAAGGCATGACGAACGGCGCGATAGGGCGGATGCTCGGCGTGCCGGAGCGCACCGTCGCCTACCACAGCGCGAAGCTGAGAGCGTCGCGCGGCCGCTGATTCTGCCTTCTCTCTCTTAATCGCTGCCTTTAACTTCCATTTACTTCTCTCGCTTTAAGCCATGCATACCGCCGCGGTTCATACGCGCCGCGGAATTTTAGCCGTGCGTCTTCGCACTTCGTGCGGAGCGTGCGATTCCGCACGTTTCATAAACCGCACGTCGTTTCCGCTTATTCGCGCGAACGCCGTTCAACAGCCGTTTTTCCGCCTCGTTCATATTTCGTATTTTTTATATTTCTTCGGCAACTTTTTTGCATATATAAAGATGAGGATTTAATTCCATCATTCACAGGAGGTATGAGAAATGAGCGAAAAGAAAGAATCAGCTGCTAGCGTACTTATTGGAGCGGCCTTCCTTATGGCGACCTCCGCCATCGGGCCGGGATTTTTGACACAGACGACGGTCTTCACCGACCAGCTGAAGGCGGCCTTCGCCTTCGCAATTGTTGTTTCCATCATCATCGACATCATTGTTCAGCTTAACATTTGGCGCATCCTCGGCGTTTCCGGGAAACGCGCTCAGGACGTAGCCAACGAAGTCTTCCCCGGACTTGGATATTTCATAGCGATACTCGTCGCAATCGGCGGCCTTATATTCAACATCGGAAACGTCGGCGGCGCGGCGATGGGCCTTAACGTCATATGCGGAATTCCGCTTGCTCCGGCCGCGGTCATAAGCGCGCTCTGCGCCATTGTGCTCTTCATAAGCAAAGAGGCGGGCAAGGCGATGGACATGTTCACGAAGGTCCTCGGCATCATCATGCTCGCGATGGTCGGCTTCATGGTCGTCAAGACGCAGCCGCCAGTCGGCCTCGCGCTTAAAGAGACCGTAATCCCGTCGCAGATAGACTGGCTCACGATACTGACGCTCGTCGGCGGAACGGTCGGAGGATACATAACGTTCTCCGGCGCGCACAGAATCATTGACGCGAACATCACCGGCGTCGACAACCTCGGCAAAATTTCGCACGGTTCCATCTCTGCGGTCTGCATCACCGGCGTCATGCGCTACCTGCTCTTCCTCGCAGTTCTCGGCGTCGTCGTCGGCGGAGCGGTCCTCGATCCCAGCAACCCGCCAGCATCGGCGTTCCGTATCGGCGCAGGCGAGCTCGGTTACAGGATCTTCGGCGTAATACTCTGGTGCGCGGCCGTCACCTCCGTCGTCGGAGCTTCGTACACCTCAATATCGTTCCTGCGCACGCTCTTCGCGCGCGTCGAAGCGAAGCACCGCTACTGGATAATAGGTTTCATCTGCATTTCGACTGCGATCTTCACGACGATGGGCAATCCCGTCACGCTGCTCATCTTCGCGGGCTCCGTAAACGGACTGATACTCCCCATATCGCTCGGCGCGATACTGCTCGCCGCCCACAAAAAGAGCATCATCGGCGAAGGCTACAAGCACCCGATAGTCCTCACGATTCTTGGATGGGTCATGGTCGCCTTCACGGCATGGATGGGCGCGAAGTCTCTTACCGGAATAATGAAGCTTTTCGGTTAGCCCCGTTATAAAATAGCGGCATAGGAAAAATTCTACGCGCAGAGAGGTGATTGCCTTGGCGGTATACATCGAAGAACCAAAGTATCTGGCGGCGGGCGAGTCGTGCGTCGTGGTAGAGTTTGCGGACGAGATAAGCCGCGCGGCGAACGACGCCGTGACGGCCCTGACGAAGCACATGAGATCTCAGAAGCGCGTGCCGCTCATGGAGTGCCTGCCGACTTACAGGTCGCTTGCAATATACTTTGACCCGACGAAGACGACGCGTGAAGCCGTCGTCAAGGAGGCGAAGTCCGCGCCCGCGCCGGCTGCCGGCGGCTCGGCCGCGGGGACTGAAATAGAAATTCCCGTCTGTTACGGCGGCGAATACGGCCCCGACATCGCCAACGTAGCGGAACACGCGGGCATATCTGAAGAAGAAGTCGTCAAACGCCACAGCGCGAAGCCGTGCCACTGCTATATGATAGGCTTCCTGCCCGGATTCGCCTATCTGGGCGGGATGGACGAGAGCATAGCGACGCCCCGGCTTGCAAATCCGCGCACAGTCATCAAGGGCGGCAGCGTCGGCATCGCCGGCAAACAGACCGGCATCTACCCGATAGACAGCCCCGGCGGATGGCAGCTCATCGGGCGCACGCCGCTGCGTCTCTTCACGCCCGAAGCCGGACGCCCGACGCTTATCGAAGCAGGCTACGAAGTGCGCTTCGTGCCTGTATCGGAAGAAGAGTTCAAGAAAATCGAAGCGGAAGTAGCCGCCGGCGTTTACAAACCTGTCGTAAAGGAGGCTGAGGCGATATGACGGAGCTTAAAGTCAGACGTGCCGGAATGCTCACCTCAGTGCAGGACCTCGGACGCTGGGGCTTCCAGTTGAGCGGAGTGCCGGTCGCCGGAGCGATGGATCTCCCGGCGCTTCGTATAGGCAACGCGATGCTCGGCAACCCAGAAGGCGCGGCGGCGCTCGAAGTGACGCTGCTTGGCCCCGAGCTTGAAGTCTGCGGCGGCGGCGCGGCGGTCTTCGCTGGAGCCGACCTCGGCTTCTCCGTCAACGGACGGGCCGTCGGATCGTGGCGCGTCGTTGAATTGAAGTCCGGCGACGTGATTTCATTCACCGGCCCCAAAAACGGCTGCCGCGGCAACCTTTGCTTCGCCGGCGGCGTCGGCGTTCCTCTTGTGATGAACAGCCGCTCGACATATATGCGCGCGAAGATAGGCGGCTTTGAAGGCCGCGCGCTGAAAAACGGCGACGTGATAACGACCGGCGAACCGTCGCCGCTCTGGAAAAGGCTGGACGGGTTTACTCTGCCGCCCGAGCTCAACCCCGCGCTTCCTGCGGACGCGCCTCTGTCGCTGATGACGGGGCTTCAGGAAGACCTGTTCACGGAAGAGGGCAGAGCGACGCTCTTCTCGTCCGAATACACAATAACCTCAGAATCAGACAGAATGGGCTGCCGTCTCGACGGCGCGAAAATAGAGCACGTCAAAGGCGGCGACATCGTCTCCGACGGAGTTCCGCTCGGAGCCGTCCAGATACCGTCGCACGGAATGCCGATAGTGATGCTGGCAGACCGCCAGACGACCGGCGGATATACGAAGATAGGCGTGCTCACGCCGCTCTCGATCGAGGCGCTCGTCCAGAAAATGCCGGGCTCTCCTGTGCGCTTCCGTAAGGCGTCGATAGACGACGGGACCGCGGAGCAGATGAAAATAGCCGAGGCCGTGCGCCGCGTCGGCGAACTGCGCAGTACCTACGTCTCGCGTCCGCGCGCGGCGCAGGCAAACGGCGGGTTTGCGTCTGCGCGCCTCCGCCTGACGGTCAACGGCAAACAGTACGAAGTAACCTGTGAAGAGATAAAATAGGGGAGGGGTTCATAATGTACAAGATAGACCTGAACAGCGACATCGGCGAAAGCTTCGGCGCATATAAGCTCGGAGACGACGCGGCGGTGATGGAGGCCGTAACTTCGGCGAACGTAGCCTGCGGCTTCCATGCGGGAGATCCGCTCGTGATGAAGAAAACTCTCGAAAACTGCGCGAAAAAAGGCGTCGCGGCCGGCGCGCATCCGGGCTATCCAGACCTCGTCGGATTCGGGCGCAGGAACATGAAATGCACGCCTGACGAAGAATACGCCGACTGCCTCTATCAGATAGGCGCGCTTCAGGCGTTCTGCCGCGCAAACGGAATGACGCTCCAGCACGTTAAGCCGCACGGCGCGATGTACAATCAGGCCGCGAAAGACCCCGCGCTCGCCGCGGCGATAGCGCGTGCCGTCCGCGACGCGGGCGAAGGAATCATCCTGATGGGGCTTGCGAACTCGGAATTTGAAAAAGCCGCCAAAGAGCTCGGCGTGCCGTTCGCGGCGGAAGCCTTCGCGGACAGGGCTTACATGCCGGATGGCTCGCTCGTCCCCCGCTCACAGCCTGGCGCTGTGATTCACGACACGGCGAAAGCCGCTGAACGCGTCGTGAGAATGGTGGCGGAAGGAACCGTCGAGGCGATCGACGGCACGATTATAAATTTCCGTCCCGACTCGATATGTATGCACGGAGACACGCCTGAAGCCGTCGAAATGGCGAAGGCTGTCCGCGCCGCGCTAGAAGCGGCCGGAGTTAAAGTAACAAATTTGAAGGAGGTTGTACTCGGATGACACTGCCGTTTGACGTAACGCCGTACCGCTCGACACACCCGAAAGAAATGCGCCGCATAATACGCGAAGGCGAGTGGACGCACCCGACATCGGGGCTCTGCCACTGCCACGTACAGGCTAACATGATAGTCCTGCCGAAGGAATGGGCCTATGACTTCCTCGTATTCGCGCAGCGCAACCCGAAGCCCTGCCCGATACTCGACGTGACCGAACCCGGCGACTGGGAGGCGCGCATCATCGCACCCGGCTCCGACGTGCGCACCGACATTCCGAAGTACCGCGTCTGGAAAGACGGCGAACTTATAGACGAGCCCACGGACGTCGTGAAATACTGGCGCGACGACCTCGTCGCCTTCCTTCTCGGCTGCTCATTCAGCTTCGAGGGCGCGCTGATCGAGGCCGGAATCCCGATACGCCACATCGACATGAACTGCAACGTGCCGATGTACATAACGAACATACAGAACAAGCCCGCCGGACGCCTCTCCGGCCCGATGGTCGTCAGTATGCGCCCGGTGCGCCACGACCAGGTGCCGAAGGCCGTGCTCTCGACGGGACGCTTCCCCGCTGTACACGGCTCGCCGGTACACATCGGCGACCCGGCCGCGATAGGCATCAAAGACGTAAACAAGCCGGACTTTGGCGACGCCGTCGAGATACGCGAAGGCGAGACGCCGGTCTTCTGGGCCTGCGGCGTCACCCCGCAGGCGGTCGTCATGAACGTAAAGCCGCCTTTTGCGATAACGCACGCTCCGGGGTACATGTTCATCGGAGACCCGAAGGACGTGGATTACGCGGTCTTCTAAGACGAACTGAAAATACGCAAAGCGGCGCGGGGACGTCCCCGCGCCGCTTTGCTGTGCATCCGCGAAAAATTACAGCGCGTCACCGTTCGCGTGTCGAAATCCAGAGCACGCCGCCGAGCATGAGCGCCGCGCCCGCGAACTGGCTCAAGCCGAGCCGCTCGCCGAGCGTGAAGTATGCGAAGAACGCGGAAAAAACAGGCTCAAGCGAGAGAGTAATCCCCGCCGCCGTCGCCGAGACGTGCTGCTGTGAGATTACCTGCATAATAAAACAGTAGGCCGTCCCCAATACGATCATAACAGCCATGCCGCTCCAGAATACCGGAGACGTCGGGAAGTTGAATCCGCCGACTGCGAAATCCGCAGCGGCTGAATAAATTCCCATAAAAAGAAACTGCATAACGCCGACCGCGATTGGATTCAGCCGCCGGAGCGAACTTCCTGTCAGCACGATGTACGAAGCGTAGCAGACCGCGCATACAAGACAGAGCAAATCTCCGCTGTGAAACCCCATCTCGCCGCCGAGCGTCAGCAAACATATTCCAGCCACGGACATTGCAAGCGCGACCATGGTATGGACGCTTATCTTCACCTTATAGAAAATCCTAAGGATGACCGGGACGAAGACTACCGACATACCGACGAGGAAGCCGGCGTTCGTCGCCGTCGTAGATTTTACGCCGAGCACCATGGTGAGGCAGGCGAGGAACATCAGCGTCCCGAGCTGCGCCGAGCAGACGATTTCCTTTTTTTTAAGCGGCATTATCCTTTTATATAAGACCGGGAAAGTTATGAGGAACGCGCCGAGAAAACGGAACGTCAGCAAAGTATAGGCCGTCGCGTACTCCTGACATATCTTCGAAAGTCCGTACGAAGTGCTCCAAAAGGCCGCGACGGAGACGAGGCAGAGCGTATATTTATATTTTTCAGCAAGTTTCACCATTTTTCATCACCGGCGGATATTATACACCAGATGCGTCAGACAAACG
>DVKA01000150.1 GCA_018716365.1 Candidatus Caccocola faecipullorum | reverse complement strand
ATAACGAAGCCGGACTTCGGCTTTACGATAAACGACATGAAGAAGCGCGGCGTGAGAGACATCATCATGGCCGGCACGGTGTCGAAGACGCTCGTCTTCAAGCCGTCGCTCTTCGACCTCACGACGCAGCGCTTCCTCGCGAGCCTCGTTTTCCGCGACGACCACTCCATCCTCGGTGCGATAGTGGACTTCCTCGAAAAGCAGGGCTTCCGCGTGCTGAGCTACCGCGACATAATTCCAGACCTTCTGGCGAAGAAGGGGCGCATCGCCGGACGCGCGCCTTCGCGCGAGGAGCTCGACGACGCGGAGTACGGCTTCGACATATGCAAAAAGGTCGTGCCGCTTTCGTTCGGCCAGACAGTCATCGTACACAAGCGCTCAGTCATCGCTGTCGAGGCGATGGAGGGGACGGACGCGACGCTGCTTCGCGCCGGTTCTCTCTGCAAGGGCGGCACCGTCGCGAAGATGATGCGCCTCGACCAGGACGAGCGCTACGACATCCCGACGGTTGGCCCCGACACGCTGATGCACATGGCGGAGGCGAAGCTCACCTGCCTCGCGCTGCACGCTGGCTGGACGCTGATACTGAACCCAGAGGAATTCGCGCGCGTCGCAGAGCGCGAGCGCATCGCCGTGATAGGAGTGGAAGTTTGTCGATCTTTATAAGCTCCGGCGAAGCGTCGGGCGACCACTACACGGCGCGCCTCGCCCTGAAGCTCCGCGAGCGCGGCTACGCCGGCGACATCTGGGGCATGGGCGGCGTCGAGTCGCGCGGCGCGGGCGTCCGCGCCGAATGGAACGGCGAGCGGCTCCAGCTGCTCGGCCTAACCGAAGTATTCTCCGCGATACCATCGATACTCGCGCTGCGCCGCGAGATGGTGGAGCGCATAATCGACCGCGCGCCCGAGGCCGTCGTCGTCTGCGACAGCCCCGACTACCACATGCGGCTGATTGCGAAGCTGCGCGCGCGCGGCTACCGCGGAAAAATTTTCTATCTCTCGCCGCCGACGGTCTGGGCGTGGCGCAGCGGACGCGCGAACGACCTTCGCCGCGACGTCGACGAATGTCTGCCTTTATTCAAATTTGAACACGATTACCTGCTTTCGCGCGGCTGCGCGAGCGCGTGGCGCGGGCATCCGCTTCTCGAGGAATACAACCACCGCGCGGAGACGCCGGACCTCGGCGTCGACTACGAGCCGGGGAAGCTCGTTGCCTTCCTTCCCGGAAGCCGCGGAAGCGAGATAAAGTCCCTGCTCCCGATCATGGAGGAGGCGGCCTCGGCGCTCGGCTCGATGGGCTGGCAGCCGGTCTTCTCCGTAGCGCCGGGCCTCAACCCGACGGTGCGCGCCGAAATGATACGCCGCTTCTCCGAAAAGGGCATCCGCCACTACGACGGCCCGGGCGGCGCGCTCATGGAGGCCGCGGACTGCGCCGTCGGCGCGAGCGGCACGATAACGGTCGAAGCGCTGCTGCGCCGCCGCTATATGGTCGTCACCTACAGGCTCAACCCTATCTCGGCGCTCGTGGCGCGCTGCGTCATAAAGACAAAATACTACGCGATGGCGAACATTCTCGCGGGCTGCGAGATGTTCCCGGAGCTTTTGCAGGAGAAGGCGACCGCCGCGAACCTGACCGATGCGGCGCTCGCGTGGCTTGAAGACCGCGGCGGCCTGCGCGGACGCACGGCCGAAGTTATGGAACGCGCGCGCGCGACGCTCGGCGAAGAGGGCGTCTACGACTTCTGGTGCTCGCGCATAACGGGGGAGGCGGCGTAATGCTCAACCTTGCAAAGAAAGAAGAATGGCAGTCCTACGTGCGCCTGCTCAAATACTGCCTGCCATACAAGAAGCGCCTCGCCTACGCGATAGCCTGCATGGTGCTCT
The DNA here is from genome assembly GCA_018716365.1 of Candidatus Caccocola faecipullorum. Lineage (GTDB taxonomy): Bacteria > Synergistota > Synergistia > Synergistales > Synergistaceae > Caccocola > Caccocola faecipullorum. The sequence goes on along the minus strand of DVKA01000150.1, from coordinate 6,325 downwards.
CCGCGATATTCGGCATCATCCCGCCGTGGCTCATCAAGAACGTCGTCGATGACGTGCTGATTCAGAAAAAACTCTACATGCTCAACATCCTCTGCGTCGGCGTCGTCGTGCTATATATACTCAAGGCCGTCTTCGCCTACGCGAACCTCTACCTCATGACGTGGGTCGGGCAGAAGGTCGTCATCGACATAAGGCTCGAACTTTACGACCATACGCAGCGCCTCTCGCTGCTCACGCTATACAAGAAACGCTCGGGAGAATTCCTCTCGCGTATTACGAACGACGTCGCGACGCTCCAGAATATTTTGGGGAACGTCATCGTCGACCTCGTAGTGCAGGGCGTCACCTTCTTCGGAATAATCGGCCTGCTGCTCTTCCTCAACTGGAAGCTGACGCTTGCGACCTTCACGATAATCCCCGTCGCCGTCCTCGTCATCGACAAGGCGGCGTCGAAGCTGCGGCGCGTCGGCTCGGTGATACAGGAGCGGCTCGCTATGGTCGCGGCGATAGCTCAGGAGGCTCTCTCGTCCATCAAGATAGTGCGCTCGTTCGCTACGGAAGAAGAGGAATACAAGAGATTCGAAGAGGAGAGCAACCTGCACTTCAAAGCCCTCATGAAGGGCACGCAGGTGCGCGGCATCCTCGAAGGCTTCGTCGAGGTCATACTCATCGCGGCGCTCGCGCTCATACTCTGGATAGGCGGGCGTAGCGTCATCGCTGGCTCGCTCACAGCGGGCGGCCTTATAGCCTTCTGTACCTACGTCGGCCTGCTCGTGCAGCCGGTGCGCGTATTGAGCCGCGTCGTCAGCACGATACAGCAGGGCGTCGCCTCGGCGGACCGCGTCTTTGAAATTCTCGACGAGGCGAACGAAGTGCCGCTCGCCGAAAATCCGATAACGCATCCGAAGATGGAGGGGCGCGTCGTCTTCGAGGACGTGCGCTTCAGCTACGACGAGTCGAAGCCGGTGCTCAAGGACATCAACTTCGAGATAAAACCCGGCGAGAAAATCGCCATTGTCGGCCCGACCGGCGCGGGCAAGTCCACGATAGCCGACCTCGTCATGCGCTTCTACGACCCGCAGTGGGGCGCGATAAAAATCGACGGCATTGACCTGCGCGACCTTGAGCTGAAATCCTACCGCCGCCAGATCGGCGTCGTGCCGCAGGACCCCGTGCTCATGAAGGGGACGCTCGCCTACAACATCAGCTACGGCTTCAAGGGCGCGACGCGCGACGACCTTGTGCGTGCCGCGAAGATTGCGGGAATTTACGACTTCATCGCCACGCTGCCGAAAGGCTTCGACACCGAAGTCGGCGAGCGCGGCGTGACTCTCTCGGGCGGACAGCGCCAGCGCGTTGCGATTGCGCGCGCCGTCGTGCGTGACCCGCGCATACTGATAATGGACGAGGCGACCTCGTCGCTCGACGCGCTCGTCGAACAGCAGGTGCAGGAGGCGATGCGCAACGCCATGGAAGGGCGCACCGCGATCATCATCGCGCACCGCCTTTCGACGATACGCGACGCCGACAGGATATTCGTGCTGCGCGACGGAGTGATAACCGAGTCCGGCACGCACGACGAACTGCTCGCGCTTCACGGCCATTATTACAGGCTCTTCACCGCGGGCGAACACGTGGAGACGGAATAAAAAATGTCGTGGATACTTCGCAGCTACCTCAAATACGCGCGCGGCGAGGGAGGCTCTCCGGTATGGGGCTTCCTGTGGCCATGCCAGTTCGTGACGCGCGCGTGGATGCGGCTGCGGATAGGATTCTATAAGCGCGGGATATTCTCCGTCGCCGACCCGGTGCTCCCCGTCGTAAGCATCGGCAACAACTGTTTCGGCGGGACGAACAAGACGCCGATGGCCGAGTACGTCGTGCGCCAGTTCGCAGAGGCCGGGATAAAGGCCGGCCTCGTGAGCCGCGGTTACAGGACGAAAGAACACCCGCCGCTCTGGATCGGGCAGGATAAAAAAAGCACGCGCCGCGACTTTGCGGGCGACGAGCCGCTCATGCTCTCGCGCCGCCTGCCAGACACGAAGGTCGTCGTCTCGCGCAAGAGGATAGAGGGCGTCAAGCTGCTGGCCTCGCTCGGCGCGGAGGTCGCCGTCACCGACGACACCTTCCAGCACAGAAAGATGGGGCGCGACGTGGACATCGTCCTCGTGGACTCGACCTGTCCTTTCGGCAACGGGCAGGTCATTCCCGCAGGCTCGATGCGCGAGCCGATGTCGGCTTTCAGCCGCGCGGACATAATCGTGCTGACGAAGGCGAACCAGGCCGAGGCCGGCGCGGCGGACGAAATTAAGAAAAAGCTCGCGCCTTACGTGACAGAGGACAAAATTTTCGTAGCTGACATAAAGCTCGAATCATGGATAGCCCGAGAGGCCGGATGCGCCGAACATACAATCGAATCCGAAGGCTTCGTCCCAAAAGGGAAATATATAGCGCTCTCCGCAATCGGCAACCCCGGCGGATTTTATCAGTTCCTCGACGAACTCGGCGTTTCAGTCGTCGAGCGCCGGACCTACCGCGACCACCACATACTCACAGAAAACGAAATAGCGGAGCTTGAAAAGCTAGCCGCGGAGACGGGAGCAGACGGTTTCGTCTGCACTGAGAAAGATTTGGCCAATATGCCGCGGAAGCTGAGCCTCAACCTCCCGCTCTACGTTCCATGTATTAAAGTAGCGCTGCGCGACCCGCTCGGCTTCCGACGGAAAATCCTCGAAAAGCTGCGTCCGGCGTTCCTCGTCGCCTCGAACGGCAACGGCGAGGACGCGATAGGCGTCGTGCTCGCAAAGAAGCTCAAGGCGCGCTTCCCGTGCGCGAAAGTTGACGCCTTCGCTCTGGTCGGCTCGGGCAAGCCCTACAAGCTGAACGGAATCAACGTCGTCTCGCCGCCCGCGGACATGCCGAGCGGCGGCGTCGTGAAGTACCATCTGCGCGACCTCGCGGGCGACATACGCCACGGCTTGGGCGGCGCGATAAAGAGCCAGATGAAGAAGATGCGCGAGCTTTACGGGAAATACCGCACGCCCGTCTGCGTCGGCGACGTCTACCTGCTTCTCTCCGTGCTCTGGGGACAGGGCATGAAGCCGCTCTTCGTCGCTACCGCGAAGTCCGTCCACCTCACCGGGCACATGCGCATAGAAAAATGGCTCATGCGCCGCCGCTGCGTCCTCGTCTGGACGCGCGACGAAGAGACGGCGCGCGAGCTCGTCGACCGCGGAGTGCCTGCCGTCTTTCAGGGCAATCCCATTATGGACCTGCTCGACGAGACGAACGAGCCGGCCTTCGCGTGGAACGGCAGGGGCTTCAAAATACTGCTGCTGCCCGGCAGCCGCCCGCGCGCCTACGACGATATAAAACTCGTGCTCGACACCGTGACGCTGCTCGCGTCGAAGATGGAATGCTGCTTCGTCATGGTGCCCGCGCCGACGATAGATTTGAAAAAAATGACTGAGAACCTCGACGGCTGGACGCTCTCTGACGACGGAGGGACGCTGCGCTCCGCCGGCGCCGCCGTGACGATATGCCGCGCGCCGGTAGCCGCGGCTGCTTACGGCGCGGAGCTGCTCGTCGGCCTCGGCGGAACGGCGAACCAGCTTTGCGCCGGGCTCGGCGTCCCAGTAGTCTCGATAATAGAGCGCGGCAAGCTGCGTCAGAAGAAGCTGCTGCGCGAAGCTGAGGTGCTCGTCCCCGCGGAGCCCGCGGAGCTCGCAGCGGCGGCGGAGCGCATACTGACGAACCCGGAGCTGCGCCGCTCGATGCAGGAGGCCGGCATAAAGAACCTCGGACGCATGGGCGCGCTCGACAACGTAGTGGATTACTGCGCGGCTGAGTTGGGCTGGGAAGCCCGCTGCCGCGTCTATGAAAAATATGGTGAATACCTCGATTCGCTCGGCGAACAGAAAACGAAAGGCGAAGGAGCTGATGAAGATGTCCGCCTCAAATGACGTAAGAGTGGTGAAGGTCGGAAACGTCTCCGTCGGAGGGGGAACGCTCGCCGTGGCCGCCGGTCCGTGCGTGCTCGACACCTTCGACGAAGCGCTGGCGATCGCGAAGACGATGAAGGAATACTGCGCAGAATTCGGCTTCGGCTATATATTCAAAGCGTCCTTCGACAAAGCTAACAGGACCTCGATAAAGAGCTACCGCGGCCCCGGAATAGAGAAAGGGCTTGAATGGCTCTCCGCGGTAGGGCGTGAGGCCGGGGTCCCCGTCGTCACTGACATTCACGAGCCGTGGCAGGCCGAGGCGGCGGCTAAGCACGTCGACCTGCTTCAGATACCGGCCTTCCTCTGCCGCCAGACGGACCTTCTCGCTGCGGCGAGCCGCACCGGAAAGCCGCTCAACGTGAAGAAGGCGCAGTTCATGGCGCCCGAGGATATGGCTTCGGTGCTCGGCAAGTGCCGCGAGAGCGGCTGCGAGGACGTGATCCTATGCGAACGCGGCACGGAGTTCGGCTACCATGAGCTCTCCGTCGACTTCCGCTCGCTGCCTGTCATGCGCTCGCTCGGCGTGCCGGTCATGTTCGACGCGACGCACAGCGTGCAGAAGCCCGGAGGCAAGGGCACGTGCAGCGGCGGCGACCGCTCGTTTGTCCTGCCGCTCATACGCGCGGCCGCCGCGATAGGCATGGACGCGCTCTTCATGGAGGTTCACCCTGAGCCTGAGCGCGCGAAATGCGACGGGCCGAACTCGATACCTCTAGCGAAGGTGCGCGAGGTCCTGCGGCAGGTGCATGAGATAGACGGCGTTGTGCGCGGGAAGCTCGGCTTCTCGCGGCTTGACTGGGCGGAGGAATAGACTATGAGCCTTCCATACGAACGCGAAGAGAAAAAAATTTCCAACGACGAGCTGATAACGACCGGGCGCGAAATCCTGCTCAAGGAGGCCGCTTCGCTTGAAGCGGCGGCGGGACGTTTAGGCGATGAAATTGCGCGTGCGGCGCATCTCGTCAGCCGCTGCCGCGGGCGCGTCGTCGTCACGGGGCTCGGCAAGTCTGGCCACGTAGGGCGCAAGAGCGCGGCGACATTCGCCTCGCTCGGCGTTCCGGCCTTCTTCCTGCACTCGACGGAAGGGGCGCACGGCGACCTCGGCATGGTATGCCGCGAGGACGTCGGTTACTTCCTGAGCAACAGCGGCGAGACTCACGAACTTATAGACATCATCCCTTATTTCAAAAGAATCGGCGCGCCGATAATCGCGGTGACCGGCAACCCGCAGTCGTCGCTCGCGCGCGAGGCCGACGTCGTGCTCAACAGCCACGTCGACGGCGAGGCCGACCCGCTGGGCCTTGCGCCTACGAGCAGCACGACGCTCCAGATGGCGATAGGCGACGCGGTCGCCGGTATGGCGACGCTGTTGCTCGGATTGCAGAAGGAAGACTTCGCGCTCTTCCATCCGGGCGGCTCTCTCGGCAAGCGGCTGCTGCTCCGCGTGCGCGACCTCATGGGCAGCGGCGACAAACTGCCTGTTACAAACGTCCACGCGCGCGTGCGCGACGCGATATTCGACATCACGAGCAAAGGCTACGGCGCTACGGCCATTGTGGACGACGACGGCAGGCTCGCGGGCGTATTCACCGACGGCGACCTGCGCCGCTTCATCGAGAAAAACGGCGTCGAAGGGCTGGAACTCCCAGTCTCGCAGGCGATGACGACGCATCCTCGCGTCATCGGCCCCGACCGCCTCGCCGTCGAAGCGGTGCGCATTGTAGAGCAGTGGGAGGTCTCGGCGCTCATCGTCGTAGACGACGAGAACAGGCCGGTCGGCATGGTCCACATCCACGAGATACTCAAGGCGGGGGTGGCGTAGCTGTCGCTGCTGCGAAGCGTCTACGGTGCCGCGATAGATATATTCTTCGCGCTCTCGCATAAAAAGCTCAAGGCGAAATACACCGAGGGCAACGACGAGCGTCAGGGGCTCGTCGCGCCCGAGAAGCTCGCCGCGCTGCGCGGACGGCGGCCCGTGTGGGTCCACGCCGTCTCCGTCGGCGAGGTGCAGGCGGCCGTGCCCTTCATCAAGGCGGCGCGCGAGGACGGATGGGACGGTCCGTTCGTCATCTCGACGACGACGCAGACCGGCAGGGCCATGGCGGAGCGCCTTGGCAAAGATTTATACGACTTCCATATATACTACCCTTGGGACAAAAATCTCTTCGTCCGCCGCGCGCTCGACGCGCTGAACCCAGCGGCCTTCGCGGCGGCTGAGACGGAGCTGTGGCCCAACATGCTCTCCGAGTGCCGCAACCGCGGAATCCCCGCGTTCCTCATCAACGGCCGCATATCGGACAGGACGTGGGCGCGCGTGCAGG
>DVKA01000149.1 GCA_018716365.1 Candidatus Caccocola faecipullorum | reverse complement strand
AATGAGAGTCCGCCACAACCAGACGATAGAAAGGAGCCTTCTTTTTCCCGTGACGGGAAAGACGTATACGTACTGACATCTTGCGTTAACACCTCCTGTGTCTATTCTCTTAATGCTCTATTGAAAACGGATTATATCCGGCTCAATCAAACCTAGCGAAAGAAGCCGCGCTTCCCGCCCATGCCCGGCGGCATGCGGAAGCCGCCCTTTTTGCCTCCGGCCATCTTGCCGAAGGTCTTCATCATTGATTTCATCTGCTCGTACTGCGCAAGCACCTGATTCACCATCTGCACCGAAGTGCCGGAGCCTTCCGCTATCCTGCGGCGGCGGCTGCCCTTGATTATCTCGGGGTTGCGGCGCTCCTTCGGCGTCATCGAGAGGATTATGGCCTCCGTCTGCTTCATGCGCTTCGGGTCTATCTCGGCGTTCTTCAGCGCCTTCGCCGCGCCGGGGATCGGCAGCATTTCTATGACCTTCTCCAGCGGGCCGAGCCTCTTTATCTGCTGGAGCTGCATCAGCATATCTTCGAGCGTGAAGCGGTTTTTCTTCAGGCTCTCCGTCATGCGCTCTATATCGGCCTCGGAGGTGGCGGACTGGACTTTCTCAAGAAGCCCCTCCATGTCCCCCATGCCGATGATGCGCTGCGCCATGCGCCGCGCGTCGAAAATTTCAAGATCTTCCGTCTTTTCGCCGCAGCCCGCGAGCTTTATCGGCACACCGGTGCTCGCGCGCACCGCGAGGGCCGGGCCTCCGCGCGCGTCGCCGTCGAGCTTCGTCAGCACGACGCCCGTCAGCCCGAGGCGCTCGTGGAAGGTGTTGGCGACGTTGACGGCCTCCTGCCCCGTCATCGAGTCTACGACGAGAAGAATTTCCGTCGGGTTCGATGCGGATTTCATAGTTTCCAGCTCGCGCATCAGCTCGTCGTCCATCTGGAGGCGTCCCGCCGTGTCGAGCAGAATCATGTCGCAGAGGTGCGACTCCGCGTAATCGCGCGATTTGCGCGCGACCGCTACGGGGTCCGTCTCGCCCTGCTCGGGGCCGAAGAACGGAATGTTCGCCTTCTCCGCGAGCACGCGGAGCTGGTCTACGGCCGCGGGCCTGCGAAGGTCGCAGGCGACGACGAGCGGCTTGTGCCCCTTCGACATACGGCGCGCGATTTTGACCGTCGTCGTAGTCTTACCGGAGCCCTGAAGCCCGACCATCATATAAACCGTCGGCGGCTTCGGTGAAATCACGAGCGGCGCCGGCGCGTCGCCCATAATCTTTATAAGCTCTTCGTAAACTATCGTGAAAATAAGCTGCGACGGCGTGATGGAGTCGAGCACCTCACGCCCCGTCGCGCGCGCGCGTATCGCCTCGACGACGTCCTTGACGACCTTATAGTTGACGTCGGCTTCGAGAAGCGCGCGGCGCACCTCGCGCAGCGCGAGATTTATATCCTCTTCCGAAAGCTTTCCCTTGCCGCGGAGGCTTGAGAAAATATTTTCAAAACGTTCTTTGAGCGAATCAAACATTGCCTACCCCTCCAGCAGCTTCTTGAAATTTATATAAAAATCCTCGGGCAGCTGCGATTTATTCTCTTCAAGCTCCCGCTCCATAGCTTCGAGCCTGCGCCTCAGCGCGACGAGGCCGAACGAGGTTTCGTACTCCTCCATGTGCTCCCGCGCGCGCGCCACAAGGTCGTGAACCCCCTGCCGCGAGACGCCGAGCGCCTCCGCCGCCTCCGCGAGCGAAAAATCCCGCATCAGGATCATCTCGCAGGCGAGACGCTGCTTCTCCGTGAGCCGCTGCCCGTAGTTGTCAAACAAAAGCACATCCTGAACGCGCTGATTCAGAGAATCTCTCTCCGCCAAGGCAGCCACCCCCAGTCAACCAGAGGATTATACAGGCTGTTGGGAAAGGTGTCAAGGAATTTGACTTGACAGCAGTTAATCTTTTCTATTTCTCTTATAAACGAATTACTGCATATTGCCAACCAGCCCCGTCCGTTATAAAATACGTTGTATGAGTACGATACTTTTGAACCGCCGTTTTGATAACGTTTGTTGTCGCCGCACGGAGTTATAGACCGCGCGGACGGTGTGCCGCGCGCATAGAGGCGCGGCCCGGGGCGGAACAGTTTTATACGTAGCCGGAATAAGCAAAATTTTCAGAGGGCCTGCGAAAGCAGGTCCTCTTTTTTATTGCAGGAGGTAATGACATGAACGCATGGAGGTCTATCAGAAGCGACTATCTCGCGGCTAAGCGCAACGACCCGTCGATACCGGACGGCGCGCGCGGATTTTTCGAGGTCCTCCTCTGTACCCCCGGCTTTATCGCAATAACGGCGCACCGCGGCATCCATTTTCTGCATTCAACGCTGCACATCCCCGTGCTGCCGCGGCTTCTGTCGCTTTTCGTGCGCTGGTGGACTGGGATTGAAATCCACCCGGCGGCTAAAATAGGCCCTGGTTTCTTCGTCGACCACGGTGCGGGCGTAGTGATAGGAGAGACGGCGGAGGTCGGCGAAAACGTGACGCTTTTCCACGGCGTCACGCTCGGCGCGACTGGCAACGAAAAATCGCACAAGCGCCACCCGACGCTCGGCGACAATATTTTCGTCGGCAGCGGCGCGAAGCTGCTCGGGCCGATAACGATAGGCTCGAATTCGAAGATTGGGGCGAACAGCGTCGTGCTGCGCGACGTGCCGGAAGGGGCGACGGTGGCGGGCGTACGCGCGCGCGTCGTGAAGCTCGGCGGCTCGCCGGTGCGGCAGCAAACCGCCGCCGAAGCTTACGCCGCGGAGTTGGAAGCGCGCCTCGCGCGTCTTGAAGAAGAGATCCGCGCGCTCCGCGCAGGACAATCCGGCTCGCCGTCTTACGTTTACGCTCCACGCTTTTCCTCAGCTTCGAGAAGGGGAAGGACGCCCCGCACAAGCGCGTGATATTTCACATTTTAAACGTTTTACGCGCCGCCTGAAGCCGCGCCGGCGGCGCGTAAAGATATTTTTCAGCCGCTTGCCGCGGCGGATGCGGCGTTGCGTCGGGAAATTTTTCACCGGTTTCCGGCGCGTTTTTATGCGTGCGGCGCGCGTCCCGCACTGGACGCGCGCGTTTCCGATGCCTTCTGAGGACAATGAAAATTGCTTTAGATTCAATTTTTCACCATAACATAAACCATATCTAAATATTTTTTATTTTCTCATATAAATATTCTAACGTTGACACAACGCCGCTTCTGATATATCTTTTATAAGAAGTTAGTAAAATTGCTCTGTTATTTTTCTGTAAGTTTTTTGAGCGGGCTTTTGCGGCCCCGGCGGGCCGTAGTTATAAAAGCAAGAATCTGAAGGGAGAGGTACCAAGCAATGAAAAAGTTGGCAGTATTTATGACGTCCGTCCTTGTTTTCGCAATGATGGCGACGGCGGCCTTCGCGGCGGATCAGATCGTATTCCGTTTCGCGGGCCAGCAGCCGGTGGAGCACCAGTGCACGAAGATGATGCAGGATTTCGCGAAGGAAATCGCGGATAAGACCAACGGCCACGTCAAAATCGAAGTTTATCCCGCCAGCCAGCTCGGCGACTACACGCTCGTCATGGAAGAGCTCATCCGCGGCACCGTCGATATGTCGGTAACGTCGTTCGCCAGCTCCTTCGACCCGCGCTTCGAACTCGTCTACATCAACGGCTACGTCAACAGCTACGATCAGGCGAAGGAAGTTTTCGCCCCCGGCGCGTGGCTCCCGAACAAACTTAACGAACTCGGCTCCGCGCTCGGCGTCCGCGTCCTCGGCTCCTATGTCGAAGGCATGATCGGCGTCGGTTCCACGAAGCCCCTTAAAGAACCCCTCAACCCGAAAGTCGACAAGGGCGTCCTCACCCGCGTCCCGAACATGGACACCTACATGCTCGGCGCTCAGGCTATGGGCTTCCGCACCATCACCATTCCCTGGGCCGACGTCTACCAGTCGCTCCAGACCGGCGTCTGCGACTCCGTCAACGCTATGGCTACCGCGGCCGTCTACACGAGCCTCGGCGACGTTATCAAGTACTGGTACGCCACGAACTACTCGATGGAATACCTCCCGCTCATGATCAGCGAGAAGTCCTGGCAGAAGCTCTCCCCCGAAGAGCAGAAGATCTTCCAGGAAGCCGCGAAGAACTTCACCATCAAGTCCATCGACACCGCTCAGTCTGAAGATATGAAGTACATGGACCTCATGAAGAAGAAGGGCATCGAAGTTTACACCTACACGCCCGAAGAGCTCCAGCCCCTCAAGGAAGCCTGCATCACGACCTGGGAGAAGCTCGGCGAGCGCGGCATGACCCCCGAACTCATGAAGGAATTCAGAGAGCACCTCGGCAAATAAGCCGTCTGCAAATCAATTTCAAAGCGACACAAAAGCGGCCCTTTCGGGGGCCGCTTTTTTAATGCCATTGAAGCAACGGCGAAAAACGCCGGACAAAAATTACAAAATTACGCGCACACGCGCCAAACGAGCGAGTTATAACCGCGCCATTCCGCACATGGGTTTTTTACCCGCGCAATGCAGTGAAAATGCGACGGAAGCCCGTATCAACTGCGGCATTGCGGCCGAGCTCAGGGAGTGGCGCAGAGGCGCACGTATATTGTCTTGAATCAGCGGTTGTCCACTTTTTCCGGGTACATGTCGTGGTGCGCCAAGCGGTCAAAGGCCGCCTGCTCCCACTTCGTGCCCTTTCTGCCGTAATTGCAGTATGGATCTATGGATATGCCGCCGCGCGGGGTGAACTTGCCCCACACCTCGATATATTTGGGGTCCATCAGGCGGATTAAATCCTTCATTATGATGTTGACGCAGTCCTCATGAAAATCGCCGTGATTGCGGAAGCTGAACAGATAGAGCTTCAGCGACTTGCTCTCCACCATGCGCTCTCCGGGCACGTAGGATATATATATGGTTGCGAAGTCCGGCTGTCCGGTCATCGGGCACAGGCTCGTGAATTCCGGGCAGTTGAATTTGACAAAATAATCGTTGTCCGTGTGCTTGTTCGGAAAGGTCTCCAGCAGCTCCGGCGCGTAATCGTCTGGATACTGCACGTTTCTGTTCCCCAGCAGGGAAACGCCATTCAGCTCTTCTTTAGTACGTCCGCTCATCTTGCAGCTCCTTATCGTGTGATATATAACTGCCGGAGAAGAATGTTCATCCCGGCAGGCCGGTTCAGATGCTGTTTTTGCCGTGCGCAGCCGCACCTGACAGCTGCCGCGCGCTCTCAAAAACCTTCACCAGCGCCACACTCGCAACTGAAGGAATAAGCTGCCCGACGCAGAGGTTGAGGGCCATCAGCGGGTATGGTATCGCCAGAATATAAGAAAGGTAGGTAGCCACGCCGAGGCCCGGCACCAGTACGATAGGCGCCGCAATCAGCGCCTTGTTCCAGTTTTTCCGGCGAATCACGACGATGCAGAAGGCCGTCGCAACGCCTACGAGAAAGCCGCCAAGCATATCCGCGGCGCCGAATCCGCCGAACAACATATTGGACATTAAATTGGCGAGGCCGAGCGGCACAACCAGAAACGGGAAAAGATAAGCGAGCGCATAGAGGCTCGTCGCAATGCGAATCTGATAAGCGCCGAAAGAAAAGCTCGACGTTACGCAGAGCACGACGATATAGAGGGCCATCACCATAGCGGAAAAGGTCATTTTTTGCAGACGGCTCATGTTGTTTGCAGTTTCCATATTAGTTACACCTCTTAAATAAAAAAAGCCCCGGCTTCATCAGAAAACCGGGGATGTCAACAACGATTTGTCTTCGCAGCGCCGCGCGCTTCCTGCATAATCCTGCGGAATCTCGGTCTTTTGCCGGCGAGCTGCTTTTGTCCCTAGTTTTGTTTAACGACAGGATGGTTTCGAACTGTCGGCTCAGGATCTGGAAGGCGCGTTTCCTCCAGCTCCCGAACGAGGATTTATGATAAACGATTTACGCGCCGTTTGCAATATCCCATTAGCTTGCGGAAAGAAGCGTAAAAAGCGAGAGAGGGAAGTCATAAATGACTTCCCTCTCTCTCAACTTAATCCCGGCGCCGGCCTACTCTCCCACGAATACCCTCCGCAGTACCATCGGCGATGAGGTGCTTAACTGCCAGGTTCGGCATGGAGCTGGGTGTGTCCACCTCTCTATGAGCACCGGAAACTTTTTTAC
>DVKA01000148.1 GCA_018716365.1 Candidatus Caccocola faecipullorum | reverse complement strand
TCGCGCCCGAGATAGCGCTGGTACAGCGTCTCGCCGGTCGCCGTGTCGCGTATCAGCGCGCCGTTGTAGAAGATGCAGGCGCCCTTTATGCCGACGTCGTTTATATGTATCATCGCGGAGGGGTACATTCGCCCCGTCGCCGCGACCACGCGGATTCCGGCGTCCTGCGCGGCGCGCAGAGCGCGCTTCGTCCTCTCAGTGAGGCGGCTCTCGCCGTCGAGCATCGTCCCGTCCATGTCAAGCGCAATAAGTTTCGGTCTTTTCATATCGCCCACACCGCCATTGAAATAATTTCCGAGGCCACGGCGACCGCGCCGAGCACGTCGCCGTTGGTCCCCCCGAGCCTTTCGTTCATATATTTAGCCGCCGCGAAGCCCGTGAGCCCCGCCGCCGCCGCGCATACCGGAAGCCGCACGGGGGCGAAGGGAAGGAAAATCACGAGAGCGGCGAGCGCGCTGAAAAGGTCGTAGAGCGTATAGTCGTCTACCCAGCCTTTCGCCATGCCGCTCTCCCACGGGTAACGCCCGAAGTATGCCGCGGCGTTCTCCGCGAAGCGCGCCGCCGCGGCGGCCGTGACGCAGGCGCAGAGCCTTTCGCCGGGCGCGACGGACGAGAGCAGCGCCGTCCACAGGCCGAAGGCGATTACGAGCGACGCGCCGCCGAAAGAGCCGAGGCGGCTGTCCTTCATCACCTCGCGCAGCTTGTCGCCCGAGCGCCCGGAGCCGATTCCGTCCCAGACGTCGCCCCAGCCGTCGAGGTGCAGCGCCCAGCCGATGACGAAATAGAACGCCGCGCCGGCCCACGCGCAGGCGAGCGGCGCGAGGCCGAAGAATCCGGCAATCGTCACGACGAGCCCAGTGAGCAGCCCCATGAGTCCGCCCGCCGCTGGCGCGAGCGTCAGCACGCGGTTCCCCGGCGGCATCGTCTCGGGCCACCATTTCTGCGGCAGAGGGATGCGCGTCAGCAGAGTCCATATAACGACGAAGCGCGCCGCTATGTCGCGGCGCATCGACGGCGAGGTCAGCTCGGCCTCCAGCCGTTCGGAACATTCGCGGAACTTATCTTTGAAACCTTCTATTGGAGCCACCTCCGTGAAATGAAGAAAAGAGCGGGATTTTTACAGGCCGAGCGGCGCGCCGCCCTTGACCCAGAGCGGGCAGCCCGCGACTACGAGCGCGACGCCCTCCGCGTAACCGGCGCAGAGCTGGTTCATGCGGCCCTGCATGTCGCGGAATCTACGCCCCATGCGGTACGGCGGCACGAGGCCGAGGCCGACCTCGTTGCTTACGACGACGAGCGAGGCGTCGGGCTTCACGCTCTCGAACAGCCCGCGCGCGAGCGCCGTAATATTCGCCTCCTCGGCGAGCCATTCGGCCTCGCCGCCCTCCTCCGAGGCGGGGGAGGCGAGGAATAGCCGCGTCAGCCACATCGTGAGGCAGTCCATGAGCATCAGCCCGTCCGTGCGCGCGACGGCGGCAGGCAGTTCGCGCGGCTCGCCCTCCCACGTCGCCCACGAGGCGGGACGGCGCGCGCGGTGCAGCTCGATTCGCTTTTCCATCTCCGCGTCGGCGCAGTCCGCCGTCGCGAGGTACGTCACAGGGCCTTTATATGCGAGCGCTATATTTTCGGCGTATGTGCTTTTGCCGCTCCTCGCGCCGCCGAGGATGAGAGTTATATGTCCCATGATTAAAGCCCGAAGTCTATGTTGTTGATGAGGTTTTCGAGCGTCTGGCCGACGAAGTCGCCCTTGCTCGTGCCGCCGCCCGTGTCCGTGCCCGGCCCCATCGGTATCTCGAACTTGAAGCGGAAGGTAGTGTTTCCGTCCTTCATCGTCTCGTTGTCCTCGGGGTCGCCGCCGCTCGACGGTATCAGCGCCTTCGACGAGCGCATGTTCATCGCCTGCGAGACGCGCAGATGCGTAATCTCGGGATTCGAGACCGTGCCGCCGATGCCCATGCCGATGAACTTGAATTCGTTCTTCGCGAAGCCCGATATGACGCCGCCGAGAAGGCTCTGCAGCGCCTCTTCCTTGTTGAGCGTGCCGGAGGCCAGGTCGGAGCCGGCGCTGATGATGCCCTGGAAGGCCCCGAGCACGGAGTTCAGCGCGCGGATGTTGACCTTGCCGAGCGCGAAGAACGAAAGCTCTTTTTCGCTGTTTATCGCGCCGTCCACCATCACGTTGCGGTAGAGCATGTCGCCGTCGGGAGCCACAGCCTGGCTGCCCGGCAGCAGCGTGAATATGCCGTCCATGTATGTGAAGGTCGCCTGCACCGTCTTATAGCGTATCGGCTTGCCTCCGGTGAATTTCTTCGCCTTTTCGACGAAACTGAAGCCTGATATCTCGCCGTCCGTCAGAGAAAGCGCGCCGCCGCCCCTGACTGTCGACATTCGCCCCGTCTCGCCGCTGCCGCGTATCTTGAGGTCGGCCTTGCCGCTTATCGAGCCCTTCATATTGGGCGCGAGCTGACTCATGAGCGCCTTTAGGTCCGTGCCCATGACCGTGAGGTTGCCGCCCCAGCGGCTGTTTTCAAAGTCGAAGCCCGCGCCGCCGGAGAGCGTGCCTCCGTTGGTCTTGGCCTTGAGGTCTTCGACTATCATGTAATGCTTGGAAACGTAGAACGGCGCGCTGAGATCCTCGAACTTCACGCCGAGCAGCCGCAGGTAGGGCGAGGTTATCGAGCCTGTGCCAGATATCTCCGCGAGTTTGCCGGAGCCCTCCATTGAGAAGTTCGCCGTGCCGCCGAGGCGCGCGCGGAAGTTGTCGGGCATGTAGGCGCTGAACTGGCGCACGTCTATGTCCGTGCCCTTGATGTCGAAGTCGCCGTACCATTCGCCCTCCTCGGACCAGAAGCGGCCGTGAGCGCCGAAGTCTCCGTCGCGCAGGACGGCCTTCGCCTCGGTGATTTCGACCTCTTTCATCGTGCCGCCGCATTTCACGTCTATCATCGGAAGCATGAAGCCGCGGTATCTGAGCGGCGCGACGCGCGCCGTCGCGTCGAAGCGCGGGTTGCCCACCGTGCCGCTGACGACCACGTCGCCGTCGACGAGCCCCTGCACGGAGCGCGCGGCGGGCAGATGGCGGCGCACGAGCTCGTAGAGATTGAGCTTTTTGATGCCGGCGCGTATTTCAAGCTTCGCGTCGGAGAAGGACTGCCCCGGCGCGGGCATTTCGATGCGGCCCGTGCCGCTCGTCTCGCCCTTGAGGAACAGCCCCGAGGTGCTTTCTATGAGAATTTCCTTCGGGCTGCCCGTTATCACTCCAGCGAGCTCGTCTACGCGGAATTCGCGCCACGCGAGCTTTTTGCCCGAGAAGTCGAAGCTCCAGTTCAGCCCGTCCGCGGCGGAACCCGCCGTGACCTTGCCGGAGACCTCGCCCGAGATGTCCTCGTTCGCTTCGAGCAGGCCGTTGATTATCGAGAAGTCGACCTTCGAGAACTGCCCGTCCATCTTCCACGACGCCGGGACGGCTGTGCCGTCGGCCTTCTTCGACGGAAGCGTCACGTCGCAGTTCACCGTTCCGGTGCCGCCGCCAGCGTATGCCGTCACTGGCGAAAGTTTGAGCGAATCGCCCGAATAGCTTATCCCGGCCTCGAGCTTCGCTATCTTGAGCGTGCGGAACTGCGCGGCTCCGGTCTTGACCGCCGCCTTTACGACGGGCGCGGAGGGCGCGCCCGCGACGCTCCAGCTGCCGCTCGCGACGCCGGAGACCTTGAGGGTTTTGAGTATGTCCGCGTAGGAGTAGAAGCGCTTCACGTCGGCGTTCTTAAAGGTGCCCTTGAAGTTGAGCGCGCCGCCGTTCGCCGCCTTCTGCGAGAATGTCCCCTCCGCC
>DVKA01000147.1 GCA_018716365.1 Candidatus Caccocola faecipullorum | reverse complement strand
CGAGCGCCTCTACCTCTTCGTGTGAAAGAAATCCCGTCACGCCCGGATTACCTCGGCTACAATCGCGGCGGCGCGCTCCACGTCCTCGCGGTCGACGTCCATGTGCGTCACGAAGCGCGCGCGGCGCGGCGAGACCATGTGGACGAGCATGCCCTTGTCCAGGCAGCGTTTTTCAAACTCCGCGTCGCTCACGTCGCCCTCTCCGAGCGGGAAGAAGACCATGTTCGTCATGTCTGGCGTATCTTCGACGGCGACGCCTGCATTGCGCAGAAGTTCGGCGAGCAGCTGCGCGTTCTCGTGGTCCTCTGCCAGGCGCGCAATATTATGCTGGAGCGCGTATAGCCCCGCCGCCGCGGCTATGCCGACCTGACGCTGCGCTCCGCCGAGGCGTTTGCGCCATTTTTTCGCCTTTTCTATAAACTCGCTCGAACCGCAGAGCATCGAGCCGAGCGGCGCGCCGAGCCCCTTAGACAGACAAAACTGCACTGAGTCCACTTCTTTTGTGAATTCCTTTACGTCGACGCCGTATTTTACCGCGGCGTTGAAGATGCGCGCGCCGTCGAGATGCACGTGGAATCCGAGGCGTTTGCCCTCGCGCGCCGTGCGTGCGAAGCGCTCGGGAGAGACGGCGATGCCGCCGGTGTAGTTGTGCGTGTTTTCAAGCGCCAGCATGGTCGTCTCGGGGTGGTGTATATCGCCGTCGGCCCTGCTTGCCGGTGCGAGGTCCTCCGGCGCGGGGATGCCGCTGTCGTCGTCGAGCGGGTACGGGCAGAGTCCGGCTATCGCCGCAAGCCCGCCGACCTCGGCGCACCATACGTGTGAGCGTTTGCCAGCGAGGACGCTTTCTCCGTGGCGTCCCGCAGCTACGAAAGCGAGCAGGTTGCCCATAGTGCCCGAGCAGGCGAAAATCGCGGCTTCTTTACCTGTGATCTCCGCAGCGTATTCGCAGAGCGCGTTGGACGACGGGTCGTCGCCGTAGATGTCGTCGCCGACCGCGGCGCGCGCGATTACATCGCGCATTTCGTCAGACGGGCGCGTTACGGTGTCGCTTCTGAAGTCCATTATTTTATGCATCGTTTATCCTCCGTTCTTAATTTTTATATGCTTTGGATAATTTTCGTCCGTCTTATTATCTTACGCCGAGCCTCGCCCACGGCAGGAAGTCCTCGCTGACCGCCATGCCGATGTCGGCGCTGTGGTCGCCGGTGCCGTGGAAGTCGCTGCCCGCCGTCGCGTAGAGGCCGAAGCGCTGCGCGAGCGCGAGGTGGCGGAAGGTCGTCTCCGGGCTGTTAGCGCCGTAGACCGCCTCTATGCCCCAGAGGCCGAATCTCTTGAGCCGCGCCACAAGCTCCTCGAGCCCCGCGTCGTCGAGCCTGCACTGCGCGGGGTGCGCGAGCACCGCTACGCCGCCCGCCTCGCGTATGAGCGCGATGCATTCCTCCGTCTCTATCCTCTCGCGCGAAACGTAGGCCTTGGCCCCTCTGTCCAGATACTTTATGAAAGCGTCGCCTATCGAGAAGGCGTAGCCCTTGTCGACCAGAAGCTGCGCGATGTGCGGACGCGCGAGCACCTCGCCGTTCGTCAGCGCCTCCGCCTCCTCGATGCGCACTGGGATGCCGAGCTTGTTCAGCTTCTCGAAAATCCGCGCGTTTCTCTCGCTGCGCTTCCGCCGTATATCCTCGAGCCGTTTTTCAAGATTTCCCGCGCCGGGCGTGATGCGGTAGCCGAGTATGTGCAGCGTGTACGGCGCTGCTGCGGAGAGCTCTATGCCGCAGAGGCCGCGGACGCCCTCGCGCTCGCAGGCCTCCATAAAGACCGGCAGCCCCGACGTAGTGTCGTGGTCAGTAAGCGCGAGCAGCGCGAGGCCGCGCTTTTTAGCCGCCGCGGCGAGCTGCTGCGGCGTGTATCTGCCGTCGGAAAAACGGCTGTGAACGTGCATATCAATCAGAATCATAGTCATCTGTTTCCTCTGTGCTTTCAATTTCAAACATATACAGCTCGTGGGCGAGTATCATCGCCGCGAGCGAAAGCTTCGCCGCGTCCTCCTGCGTGAAGGCCCCCGACGAGGCCGACTCCAGCTGGAGCACGCCGAGCTTCTCGCCGTGCGCCGAGAGCGGCACGGAAACTATCGAAGCCGCGTCGCGGTCCATCGGCTGGTCGTGCGCGGTAGATACGCGGTCTACAACCATCGGCTTGCCCGATGCGTAGACCTTCCACGGCGTGCCGCCGTTCCTCTTGAGCCGCTTCGGCGCCTCGCCGAAATGCGCCGGAATGTAGAGGCTGCCGTCCTCCTTCGCGAGGATTATA
The DNA here is from genome assembly GCA_018716365.1 of Candidatus Caccocola faecipullorum. Lineage (GTDB taxonomy): Bacteria > Synergistota > Synergistia > Synergistales > Synergistaceae > Caccocola > Caccocola faecipullorum. The sequence goes on along the minus strand of DVKA01000147.1, from coordinate 1,395 downwards.
AAGACAGCCTCGTCGGGAGCCATGCTCTGAAGCTCCTCCCACGCGCGGTCGATGAACGCTCCGTAGTCCGGCGCCTGCGCGACGCCGGCGGCGAACGCCTCGAACGACGGGATGAGCCGCTTCGCCCTGTCCCTGAAATAGAACAGATATGCGCTTATCGTAAAAAAGAGCGCGAAGACCGACGCGGCCTCAAGCCACGAAAAAACCCCCGCGACCGCGACGACCACCGCCGCGCCCGCGCAAAGCACGAGATTCGTCTTGTAAGGCCAGCGCCCCGCCTCGTTGAGCCCGATGAACGCCGCGACTAAAATCGCCGTGAAAAACGGAAAGGAGTCGAAAACGCAGCTGAAAACCGAACCCGCCGCGAGAAAGAGAACCCACAGCGCGGAGGGCCAGAAACGGCGCGACCGAAAGACCGGCGCCGTCCTGCGCTTACCATTTCTCAAAATGCAGTTCCTCTCCGCCGAGCGTCATAATCCAGATGCCCTCGTCAGTGGCGAAAGCCGCACTCTCCGGGTCGCGTCCCTTCGGAATCGTCGTCGAGCCGGGGTTCAGGAAAATCGTCCCCTCCTCGCGCACGAGAGAGCCGACGTGCGTGTGCCCCGAAATCGCGAGGTCCACCTTGTTGTAAAGCGCCATCTCGCGCAGCAGCGGGAAATTGTCGCCGTGCATCATGAGGATTTTCCTGCCGTGCCACGTCGCCGAAACAATCGGATGAAACTCCGGCTTCAGCACCATCATGTCCACCGGCGCGTCGCAGTTGCCTGTCGAGATAAGCACCCTGCCGCCGTCGAAATAAAAATCGTTGATCGCCTCGGAAAGATCCGCCGGCGTATAGCCGCCCGGGATGCTGTTGCGCGGCCCGTGATAAAGCACGTCGCCCGCGTGCAGCACCGTCTTCACCTCCGGCCCGAAAAGCGCAAGCGCGCGCTTCCACGCCGGGAAGCTGCCGTGCGTGTCGGAGAGTATGCCGATCTTGCTGTCTTCTATGACGTAAACGGACAACACAATCCATCCCTTCTCTTAGAATGACGGTTTATATTATAATTCAGAGCGGCTGGAAAGATAAACCGCAAGGGGGAACAATTTAATGGAACTCGACATAAAAAACCTCGGAGACCAGGACATGAAGCAGCTCGTCAAATCTCTCGAGCTCGTCTCGGCGCGCGTGCTCGACTCCGTCGTGCGCGCGAGCCAGCTCGCGAGCGCGGCGACGCCCGAAATGCAGGCGCTCTTTGCCGAATGGGTCGGCTGCCTCGGCGGCGAGCTCACGCGCGCGGTCGAAGAGAAAGGCGCGATAAATCCCGACGAGCTCGCCAAAACCATCGGCGTCACGCCCGCGACGGTCATCTCCCTCGCGCTTGCGCTCCACCGCGAAGGCGCGATAAAAATCAC
>DVKA01000146.1 GCA_018716365.1 Candidatus Caccocola faecipullorum | reverse complement strand
GGAGGCCATGGGCATAACGACAGTAACAAGCAGAGAGTTCAACCAATACGCAGGCGAGGCGAAGAAAGCGGCGAACAGCGGCCCCGTCTTCATAACTGACAGGGGACGGCCGTCGCACGTGCTGCTCAGCTTCGAGGAATACCAGCGGCTCACGCGCAGCCGCCGCAGCATAGCGGACGCGCTCTCGCTGCCGGGCGTCGAGGACGTCGAGTTCGAGCCGCCGAAGGCGGAAATCAAAGCCGCAGAGGCGGATTTGTCGTGATGTACCTGCTCGATACGAACGTCGTATCGGAGCTGCGCAAGGCGGCCTCGGGCAAAGCTGACGCAAACGTCGCGGCGTGGGCGTCGCGCGTGGACGCCTCGGAGCTTTTCATAGCGGCGATAACCGTCATGGAAATCGAGATGGGCGTCATGCGTATAGAGCGGCGCGACGTCGCGCAGGGCGCGCTCCTGCGCCTCTGGCTCGAAACGCGCGTGCTGCCGGAGTTCGCGGCGAGGACGCTGCCCGTGGACACTGCCGTCGCGCGGCGCTGCGCGCGGCTCCACGTGCCGGACATGCGCTCGGAGCGCGACGCGCTAATCGCCGCGACCGCGCTGACGCACTGCATGACAGTCGTCACACGCAACACAGCGGACTTCGCGCCTACCGGCGTCCCGCTCATAAACCCGTGGGAGCCTCGGCAATAAACGCCTCGACGGCGGCATATAAAACAATCGGGCCGTAAGCCCCCGCTTCGGCCCGATGCTGCGGCTTTCGCCGCGATTCTGTTGGGAGAGTGTATATGCGAACGCTTTGTTCAAGCGGTTATTTTTTCACGGTCTCCTTGTCGAAGTAGCAGCTTTTCAGCAGCTCCGCCATCTGCGCGGGGGTGATTCTGCGCGGGTTCGAGCCGGTGCATGCGTCGCCCACTGCGAGCTCCGCCACTCGCGGCAGCTTCTCCATAAACTCCTTCTCGTCGATTATGCCGCCTTCGTAGTCCTTTATGCGCGACGGTATGTCCAGCTCCGCGTTCATCTCGTTGACGCGATTGACGAGAGCTTCCACCAGCTCCGCCGTCGTTTCGCCCTTCAGGTGAATGAAGCGCGCTATCTGCGCGTAGCGCTCCGCGGCCTCCGGCTCTCCGGCGTTGAAGCGGATGACCTTCGGCAGATACATCGCGTTCGCCGCGCCGTGGACTATGTGGCCGCCGCTGAAAGCCGCGCCCGTCTTGTGTGCCATAGAGTGCGTGATGCCGAGCAGAGCGTTCGAGAAGGCCATGCCCGCAAGGCACTGCGCGTCGTGCATCTTGTCGCGCGCAGCCATGTCTCCGTTGTACGACGCTGCGAGGTTAGCGCTGATCAGCTCTATCGCGTGCAGCGCGAGCGGGTCTGTGTACTCGCAGTGCATGGTCGAGACATAGGCCTCAATCGCATGCGTCAGAGCGTCCATGCCGGTGTGCGCCGTCAGCTTCTTCGGCATCGTCTCAGCCAGCTCGGGGTCGACGATCGCCACGTCAGGCGTGATGTTGAAGTCAGCGAGCGGATATTTGACGCCCTTCGCGTCGTCGGTGATGACGGAGAATGCCGTCACCTCCGTCGCGGTTCCGGAGGTCGAGGGTATCGCGCAGAAGCGCGCCTTCGTGCGCAGCGTCGGGAAGTGGAACGGCACGCAGAGCTCATCGAAGCTCGTCTCCGGATATTCGTAGAAGACCCACATAGCCTTCGCCGCATCGATCGGCGAGCCGCCGCCGATCGAAACAATCCAGTCAGGCTGGAACTCGCGCATCGCGGCCGCGCCGCGCATGACCGTCTCTACCGACGGGTCGGGCTCCACGCCTTCGAAGAGGCGCACCTCCATGCCCGCTTCTTTCAAATACTGCTCAACTTTATCGAGGAAGCCGAAGCGCTTCATGCTTCCGCCTCCGACCACCACGAACGCCTTACTGCCGCGAAGCGTGCGAAGCTCCGCGAGCGAGCCCTTTCCGTGGTAAATATCGCGCGGTAATGTGAATCTTGCCATAATTTATCTCCTCCTGCCTCGCGCCGTCCGTTGTGCGGCACGTTCGTTATCTTGTTCACATTTATTATTTTATCCGCGCGTTCATAATTTAGTAGACACAGAAAATTTATATCGCTATGCCGTTATCGATATATCCCCGAGCGCCGCGCCGCCTTGACAAGCCGCGCGCGCCGTCGCACAATCTAAGCGGCATAAGTCACGATAATTATCCGACACGGAGGTGCCGCAATGCACAAGCTTGTACTGATAAGACACGGGGAAAGCTCGTGGAACAAAGAAAACCGCTTCACCGGATGGCAGGACGTGCCGCTCTCGGACAAGGGGCTCGCCGAAGCCAAAGCCGCGGGCGAGCTTCTGAAGAAAGAGGGCTACGTCTTCGACAAGGCGTACACCTCGGTGCTGCGCCGCGCGATAAAGACGCTCTGGTGCGTGCTCGAGGAAACCGACCTGATGTGGATACCGGTCGAGAAATCATGGAAGCTCAACGAGCGCCACTACGGAGCGCTCCAGGGGCTCAACAAGGCCGAGACCGCGGCGAAGTACGGCGACGCGCAGGTCAAAATCTGGCGCCGCAGCTACGCGACGCGCCCGCCGCTCCTTGAACAGAGCGACGAACGCTGGCCCGGACACGAAGCGCGCTACGCGAACATAGCGGCGGACGAGCTCCCGCTCGGCGAGTGCCTCGAAGACACCGTCGCGCGCGTCGTCCCCTACTGGGAGAACGTCATAGCCCCCGACATCCGCGGCGGCAGGCGCATAATAATCGCCGCGCACGGCAACAGCCTCCGCGCGCTC
>DVKA01000145.1 GCA_018716365.1 Candidatus Caccocola faecipullorum | reverse complement strand
CAAAAAACTCACCTCCTTATGATTACTGTACGAGATTCTATCGTTGATAAACTCATGCTCAATATCACGCTCTGCCGTGTTAGTCCTAGGCACAGATTTTATGCAGGAGCCGTTTCTTTGTATGAATAACGCGGATACGCGCAGAAAGCGGCGCGGAAATTCCGCGCCGCTTTGGGGATGCGTTTGATGCAGATTTGTTTTGTTTACTTGCCGGCGTAGAGCGCCGCGTCTTTTTTGAGGTAGACCTTCGGCTCGGTCGGGATTTTGAATAGCGGGATGAAGCGGTCCCAGCCGGTGAGCGTGAGCAGAAGCATTGAGCCGACGGCTATCATCGAATAGTAGTTGTGAGCAATGACGCCGCCCGCCGTGATGCCGGAGGCGAGAGGATAGACGGAGGCGCTGATGCCGAGGAAGAATCCCATGTAGCAGTGCCACGGGATGAGCTGCGAGCCAAGTACGCCCATCGCGTCCGAATAGGTCGCGTTGCGGAGCGCCAGCGTGTACATGCTTTCTTTGTCCGCGACTACGTTCTTTTCCGTAACGTCCTTGATGATCGGCCCTATTGTAACTATCTGAGCCATTTCGTCGGAGAGTGCCGCGTTGCCCATGAGGCACATGAGGCTGTTTGCAAACATCAGCTGGCGGACGTTGCGCACCGTGCGCACAATGAGCGCAGCGACGGAGTCGAAGGCGTTCATGAGGCGCATGACGCCGCCGAAGGCGCCGACCCAGAGCATCATCGCTATCGACCAGCCGCCCGCGTCGGAGAATCCGGTGTAGACGAGGTCGAGGAAGGAACTGATATTTTCCACCGTTCCGGCGACGAGGCCGAGTATGAGCGACGAGACGATGCCGGAGGCGATGCAGACGAGCGTGCTGTATCCCTTTATCGCCGTGCCGATTACGAGGATCAGCGGAATGACCATGTAGAGCGGCACTCCGTCGCGCACGAGGTTAAGCAGCGTGACTGCCGAGGGGCGTTCCTCGGAGAGCGCGCGCCATACGACGGGCGGGATCTGCGATATGGCTTCGGAGGCCTGCGCCGTCGTTCCGGGCATTCCCATCGACGCTGCGTAGAAGACTACTGCGCCCGCTACAAGGCAGAGGAAGGACCATACGCCCTGATGGCGCACACGGTCTATGACCTCGACTTCCTGAATGCCGGAGCTGACTATCGTCGTGTCGGAGATGAGGCCGATGTTGTCTCCGAAGCATGAGCCGCCGGCGATTGCCCCGATGGTGAGCAGGATGTCGCCGCCGACGATGTGGTTGAGCCAGAGGAAGATCGGCGCGCAGGCGGCGAATGTTCCCCACGACGTTCCGGTCGCCGTGGAAAGGACGCAGGTCAGAAGGAAGGCGACGACCGCGACGGTCTTGGCGCTGAGCCCAGCGGCGAGCGACATATTGATGACGGCGGCCGCGACGCCGGTAGCCATGAAGCACTCGGCGACGGCGTAGGCTACCTGAAGAATCAGGAAGACGATAAGGAAGTGCTTGAGGTTGTCGAGCGCCGCGTTGAGACAGTCGGCGAATTTGAAGCGGTCGACGGCCATCGCGACGATTGAAGCGTACATGAACGAAAGCGGCGCGGCGATCAGGATGTCCATACCGGAGACCATGAGCCCCGCGATTACGATGATCGGAGTAAGTTTCAAAATATCTTTCATAATAACAGACGACCTCCCTTTCAAAATTCTCCCATATTTTCAAATGCTGCAATCCATACCGCGGTTTTGCGGCCTCCCACAGGGCGCGATATTTATGTCAGAGCGGCGTATTCCCCTCCCGACTTCAGTAAATTGTGTGAAGCGTGTAAAAAAATTTTTCTGCCCGTCCGGGCGGCGCGAAAACCCCGTTAATAGAGCCCGGCAGTCTCCCCGCCGTCGATTCTTATGTCCGCTCCGGTGATGTACGCCGCGTCGTCGGAGGCGAGGAATGCGTAGAGCCTGCCGATCTCTTCCGGCTCTGCGTGGCGTTTCATCGGGATTCCCTCGTTGACCTTCGCCAGCATCTCGTCGGTGTACTCGGCTCGCTGCATGGGCGTGAGCACGTAGCCCGGGCAGACGCAGTTGACGCGCACGACTGGTGCGAGTTCAAGCGCCATGCTCTTCGTGAGCAGGATTACGCCGGCCTTCGACGCGTTGTAGTCCGTGTACCAGCGGTGTCCCTCGGTGCCGTTCGTCGATGCCGTCATGAGGATGACGCCGCTTTTCTGCGCGAGCATGCGCTTCGCCGCCTCGCGCGCGCAGATGAACATTCCGTTGAGGTTGATGTCTATGACTTTCTTCCACTGCTCGTATGTGATGTCAACGAAGTCGGAGCGGACGCTGATTCCGGCGTTCGATATGAGCACGTCTATGCCGCCGAGCTCCGCGTCCATTTTTTCGAAGGCCGCCTTCACCTCTTCCTCTTTGCTCACATCGCAGACGCAGCAGCCGGCGAAGGCCGGATTCTCCGCCATGACCTTCTCCGCCGCCTCTTTGTTGTAGTCGGCGACGAATACCTTCGAGCCCTGCGCCGCGAATACCTGCGCGGTCGCAAGCCCTATGCCGCTCGCAGCGCCGGTAATCAGCACTCTTTTGCCCTTCAGCTCCTCGTAACGCGCCATGCACGTCATCTCCTTTTTATCGTTTTAGCATGTTATCGTTAAAGTATAGTACTTTGCCTGCGCCGCTTAAGGCAACCGTAATTTACGCGTTAATTTTTTATAACCTCGCGGCGAAGACTCTCCGCTACGCATGACGCGGTGCGGCGTGTCTTCGCGCGGCGATATTTTTCATAATATGGTACGGTGCGCAGGCCGAGAAATAACGACGTATTTCACGGCTTCATATATGGCGTGAGGCACGGAGATTCAAAATTTCCGGCGCTTCGGCCTTTATCCGATTTTCGTCATAATGCGGCGCGCGTGGCCAGTCACGACCGGAACGTAGCCTTTGAGTTCTTCGTCAAGCGCGGCGTCGCCTGTGTCGGCGATCAGGCGTTTGCCGAAAAGGGTCGCCATTTTCGCAGGCGTGGCGGCGACGGTGATGTTTTCGCGCGGCAGCATTTTTATAACTTCCGGGCTCAGCTGCTGGTTGCCGCGGCCGAAGATGTGGCCCTGCCCGCCGATGACTGTGATTATCAGCGCGCGGTTTTCCGGCGATTCTGCGGCGAGCAGTTTTTTTATCTGCTCCGACGTGAGGTCGCGCCCCAGCTGCGCGCCGTCCTTCACCGCGTCCACGCCGAGCAGCGTGCCCTCTATGCCGAGACGCTCTTTCAGCCGCATCGTCGTAGAGCCGGAGCCGATCAGGTAGAGAGTGCCGGGCTTCATTGAGTTGGCGAGGAAGGCCGCGAGGTTCGCCGGTTCCTCCGCGCTTCCCGCTCCGCCGCCCGATTTGCGCTCCTGCATGAATTCCGCGTCGTCGGGCGCGCGCATATAGCCGTAGAGCCGCGCGCTGACGCGGCCCTCGCGGAAGGCCTCTTCGTCTATGTCCATGACTTCCGCCTCTGTGAAGCGTTTCACGCGCCCTTCGAGGAAGTTTTTTACGAGTTTGCCGGCCTCCTGCGGGCGTTTGGCGTAGACGGCTGAGTGTATCTTGACCCCGGCGGGTATGCCGACGACCGGGATTTTATCCCCGACCGCGGCGCATACGTCGCGCGCCGTGCCGTCGCCGCCCGCGAAGATTATCAGCTCCGCGCCCTTTTCGAGCATCATTTCCGCGGCGCGGCGCGTGTCCGCCGCGCTTGTGCGCGCCGCCGTCTCGAAGAGCGTTTCGCACTCGATTCCGTATTTCGTCAAAAGGCCGGCCCCCATCTCGCCCGACGGCGCAAGGAAGAGCGTTCCGCGCGCGGCGTCCGCGAATTCGCGCAGCGCCGTTTCTGCGCGTTCTGCGGCCCGCGGCTTCGCGCCCAGCTCGACGGCGCGGCGCAGAGTTGCCTCGCCGTCCGTGCCTTTGAGCGCGACCGCCCCTCCCATTCCTGCGACGGGGTTGACGATGAAGCCGGCCTTCATCCGACTAATCTTTCTTAGGCTCGAAGTAGCCCGTGTATTTCTTGTTGTAGGCGCGCCACGTGATCGCGTACTTCGCCGGGTCGTCGAAATAGTCGTGGTCGATGTGGTGCACCGTGCTGTTGACCGGCGCGTGTCTGACGGCCTCCGGCTCTTCGTAGCACATGCGCGAGATTTCCGCGAGCACCGACGTGTAGTCGTCGATGTCCTGCTTCGAGTAGGACTCGGATGGTTCGATGGTGAACGGCTCCGGGATTACGAAGGGCTCGTGGCTCGACCAGTAGTGCGTGCCGAAGTCGGCGCAGCAGCGCTGCACGTCGGCGGTGCCGAAGCCCGTCTCTTCCTTGAGCTTCTGCCAGCTGTAGCGCGCCTGCTCGATGCGCGACGGGTGGTGCGGGAAGCTTATCGACGCGCCGCGTATCGCGAGTATCTTCTTCATGCAGTAGTTGTTGTTGAGTATTGCGACGCGGGATACCTCGCGCAGGCCGTCCGCGCCGAGCGTCATTATCCACGAGTAGGCCTTGACGACGACGGGCGCGACGCCCCAGAAGGATTTTATCTTTCCGCAGGACTTCGGAAGGTCGAAGTCGAGGTAGTAGCCCTTCTCGGGCGAGTATTCGACGAGCGGCACTGGCATGTAGGGGCGCAGCTCCCTGCGCGCCGCGACCATTCCCGTCGCGGGGCCGCCGCAGCCGTGCGGAGCGCCGAAGGTCTTATGCAGGTTGAAGAAGGACATGTCGAAGTTTGCCTCGGCCGTGCGCGTGATGCCGAGCAGGCCGTTCGCGTTGGCCTGGTCGTAGCAGCAGAGGACGCCTTTTTCATGCGCGAGGCGCGTGAACTCTTTGATGCGGACGTTGAAGATACCCGTGTCCTCGGGGTTCGTGAAGAATATCGCCGCTGTGCGGTCGGAGAGGGCCGCCTTGAAGGCTTCGAGATCCGGATAGCCCTCTTCGTCGGGCTGGATTATCGTGACCTTGTAGCCCTTGACGATGGGAACGGCGCAGTCAGCGGGGTGCGAGAAGAGCGTCGTGATTATCTCGTCGCGCTTCTCCTCCTCGCCCTTGTCGCGCCAGTAGGCGCGGACTATCGAGGCGAGCGCGAGGACGCCGTGCGAGCCGCCGCCGGGCTGCATCGAGAATACGTCGAGGCCGGAGATTTCCTTGAAGAGTTCGCCGGTCTTGTAGAAGACCTCGAGGATGCCCTGCGCCGTCTCGTCGGGCTGCAGCGGGTGCATGTCGGCGACCTTCGGCTGTCCCGCGAGGCGGTCGTTGATTTTCGGGTTGTACTTCATCGTGCAGGTTCCCTGCCCGATGTCTATGTTTCCGTCTACGCCTATGTTTTCCTGCGAGAGGTGGTTGTAGTGGCGCACAAGCTGGAGCTGCGCTATTTCTGGAAGGTTGGCGCGTTCTTTGCGCACCATGCCCGCGGGCAGCGTCGCGAGCGCCTCGTCGGTGCTCACGCAGCCGCAGCACGGGCCGGGGACGAGCACCGCGCGTTCGCCGGGCTCGCTGAGTTCGTATATTATCGGTTCGTTCCACTTAGCCTGATGGAATTTCTTCATT
>DVKA01000144.1 GCA_018716365.1 Candidatus Caccocola faecipullorum | reverse complement strand
GGTTATTCCGAGAACAGAAAGTCGGCAGGCGAGCATGCGTCTAGATTGTCAAGAAACGTCAAGATACGGGCCCGTATTGCTGAGCTCAAAAAAGAACGGCTCGCAGCGAGCGGCTGGGACCGCGATATGCTCAAGGACGTCTGCATTGAGGAACTTGTCGGCATGGCTACGGCGAGGCTGACGGATTTCGTGAATATCTCACCGGATAAAGACGACCCCAATCGCGAGGCGGTTCTTAAGGAACTTGCCGCGTGCCACGGAGGTCAGACGCTGCTCGATTTCGGAGATATGCTCATCACTCCGACGCACGCCCTTACAGACGACGAAGCCGGCGCGCTTAAATCCATAAAGCCTGGTAAATTCGGAATGGAGATAGAAACTTACGACCGTCTCGCCGCTATCAAGCTGCTGGCCGAGATTGCAGGATTCAAGGAGGCCGACACCTCCGTGAGCGTGAACGTCTCGCCTTCGCTTATCCTTCAGCAGGCGGAGGCGCGGCGCAGGCCGGCCGCAGTACATGAAGGAGCCTCAGGCGATGGATAGCGATATGGAGCAGCTTGTCGGGCTCCTCGAACGCTGGCGGGCTTCGCCTTATGATTTCGTCATCGAGTGTATCGGGGCGACGCCTACGGAGCAGCAGCGCGGCGTGCTTGAGGCTATGGCTTCGCCGGGGGCGCGTGTTTCCATACGTTCCGGCCACGGGACGGGGAAGTCGTGCCTCTTCGCGTGGATAGGGCTGTGGGGGATAACCTGTTTCTGGGACGTCAAGATTCCCGCTACGGCCCCGACGGCTCACCAGCTTTCGGACATCATCTGGCCCGAGGTCGAGAAGTGGCGTTCGCAGATGCTTGAGCCTTGGCGCTCCGCCGTAAAGATAAAAGGCGACAAGATAACGATGGACGGCACGCCGGGCTTTATCGCGGCGCGTACGGGACGCAAGGAGAATCCCGAGGCTTTGCAGGGCTTTCACGCGGAGCACATGATTTTCCTTATCGATGAGGCTTCCGGCATTCCCGAGGTCGTCTTCGAGGTTGCGCGCGGCGCTCTGTCCACCGAAGGGGCGCGCATCCTTATGGCGGCGAACCCGACGAGGCTTACTGGGTATTTTTACAACTCGCACCACAAGAACAGAGACCTATGGACGCGCTTTCAGTTTTCGTGTCTGGATTCGCCGCGCGTCTCGCCCGCCTACGCGAAGGAAATAGCGGAGGAATACGGCGAGGACAGCGACATGTATCGCGTGCGCGTGCTGGGCGAGTTCCCGCACGCATCGGAGATGCAGTTCATGCCCGGGGATATTGTGGAGGCCGCCATGGGCCGCCATCTGCGCGAGGAGATGTTCAACTTCGCGCCTGTCGTCATCGGCGTCGACGTGGCTCTCTTCGGCGGGGACAGGAGCGTCGTCTTCCTGCGTCAGGGGCTTATGTCGAAGATGCTCTATCAGAAGCGAGGGATTAAGCCGGAGGAGCTTGCTTCCCGCGTGGCGATGTTCGAGGACGAGTATAAGGCAGACGCCGTGATCGTCGACGCTACCGGCGTGGGGGAGGCAGTGATGTCGAGCCTTAGGCTTATGAACCGCTCGCCTATCGCTTTTTACGCGGGAGAGAAGGGGCTGCTTGAGAACTGCCACAACAGGCGCGCGGAGGTCTGGTACAAGATGCGCAAATGGTTTTATGAGGGCGGCGCGATTCCCGACGATTCAGACCTGCGCGACGACCTCGTTGGGCCTGAGTACAGCACGAACAGCCGCGGGCAGATTCAGCTGGAGCGCAAGCAGGATATGAAGAAGCGCGGGTTGGCAAGCCCGGACCTTGCGGACGCCCTGGCGGTTACGTTCGGGGCGGAGGTGCGCCGCCGCGAGGCGCGTCCGCTTTTCTCCGCCGGCAGGAGCTGTATGGCGGACGAAGAATATGATCCTTATGCGTAGGAGGTGGTGTCGTGGGCGAAGGCGTGAAGATGGTTTCTCCGCTTGAGGCGGACGGGGCTTTTAAGTTCGTTCTGCCGAGGCTGCCGGAGGAGGCTTATATTTTTCCGCCGCCCGAAGCGGAGGCGGACGAGGAGTTCGACGCGTACAGGTAGAGAGGAAAGGGGTGATTTATATGTGCAGTTTTGGAGGCGGAGGCGGCAGCAGCTATGAGCCCACGCCGGCGCCTAAGGCGGTGCCGGGGGCTACGAGCGTCGCAAGCGGGACGACCGAGGAGAGCAATCTTTCGCTTTCACGGACGCTCGAAAAGCAGAGGAAGCGCAGGGGCGCGGCGGCGACTATCAGGAACGAGGGCGGCGCGGCCGGTATCGAGAACGGCTCCGGCGGGAAGAGGACTTTCGGCGGTGAGTAGTTATGGATTACGTTGCATTAAAGCGCGGCCTTGAGCAGAGGCGCGGCGCTCTTAAGACGGAGGCCTCGTATATCGAGCCGCTGTGGCGCGATTTGCGCGATTATATCCACCCGTTCCGCGGGCGTTTCCCGGGCGAGCGGAGCAACAGCATTCTGCCGGATATGAGCCGCATGTTGTCGAGCGTGCCGATGAAGGCGCGGTCTGTGCTTGTGGCGGGGCTTCAGAGCGGCCTTACTTCGCCGTCGCGGCAGTGGTATATGCTTTCGACGCACGACGCGGAGGCGAACGCGGACTGGGAGGTGCGCGGCTGGCTCGACGACGTTCACGAGCGCATGATGCGCGTCATGCAGGGGAGCAATTTCTATCACGCTCTGCATAACGTCTATGACGAGCTGGTCACTTTCGGGACTGGCGTGATGATGATAGAGCCGGATTTCGAGAACGTCATACGCTGCTCGACTTTGACCTGCGGGCGTTACTGGCTCGGGGCGTCGAACGGCTACGACGTGGACTGTATTTACCGGGATTTCTCTCTGACGGCGAAGCAGATGACGAGCCTTTTCGGCGAGGAACGGTGTTCTCAGGGGGTGCGCGACGCGGCGCGGAATTCGCCTTTTGCGCAGTTTACGCTGCACCACGCTATCGAGCCGGACTACGAGAAGCTGACGAAGAAGCGGTGGCGTTCGGTCTACTGGGAGGATTCGAGCGGCGGCGAGAGTTCGGGCGTGCTGCGCGTGAAGGGCTACGGCTCTTTTCCCGCTATGACGCCGCGCTGGCACTGCATAGACGGGGACACTTACGGCTACGGGCCGGGAGCGGAGGCACTGCCCGACGCGAAGGAGCTGCGCGTGCAGATCCGCGACAGGGCTTCGGCGGTGCGCAAGCAGGTGGCTCCGCCGCTGGTTGCCGGCGAGACGCTGCGGCGCAGCAAGGTGCGGACTATGCCGAACGGCGTCACCTACGTGCCGGACGGGCAGCTTCAGCAGATTATTCCGCTGTATAACGTGAATCTCGACGTCTCCGCTTTGCAGATGGTTATAGCGGAGACTTGCGAGGCTATACGCGGGACGATGTTCACGGATTTGTTTCTTATGCTTCAGAGCGGCGACGCGCCTCAGATGACGGCGCGCGAGATTATCGAGCGGCACGAGGAGAAGATGCTTGTGCTGGGGCCGGTGCTCGCGCGGCTTGAGCGTGAGCTGCTTTCGCCCGCAATCGCGCGCATTTACGCGATTATGAACGATTCGGGGCTTATCCCGCCCGCGCCGGAGGCTATACGCGGGCAGGAGATAAATATCGAGTTCGTGTCTATTCTCGCGCAGGCGCAGAAGATGCAGGGCATGAAGCCTATCGAGCAAGGCGTGAGTTTCGTCGGTTCGCTTGTGGAGGCGTTCCCGGAGGCTGCGGACGCGCTCGACGTGGATGAGACTATACGCGAGTACTGCAAGCTGTCGGGAGCGCCGGCGAAGATGCTGCGCGACCCGAAGGCGGTCGAGGCGCTGCGCGAACAGAGGCGTCAGGCTATGGCCTGCCAGGAGCAGGCGGCAGAGATGCAGCAGGCCATCCAGTCGGGGCAGCAGGCGGCGCAGGGGGCGAAGCTGCTGGCCGAGACGGACGTGCGCCCCAATTCTGCGCTTTCCGCTGTCATTGGAGGCGTTTAGGGAGGTATTTCCATGGTTTTCGACGAGGCGTTCCGCGAGGAACGGCTTAAAGGTGAAACGAAGCTCGCGTCCGCTCTTCTGGATTTACCGGAGGGGCGGATTTTTTGCGGCCTTCTGCTTGAGGAGACGGGGTTTCTGCGCAATTCGGCGCGCGATTCCCCGACGCCTGAGGAGACTTATTTCCGCGAGGGCGAGCGCAACGCGGGCCAGAGGGTTTTCGAGTTTCTCTGGCGCGCGGCCGGCTCCGCTCCGCTCGCCTGTATGGCGGAGTACGGCGCGTGGCTCGCGGAGGTTAAGGAACGGGCGGAACGGAATGCGAACGGGGGCGGCTGTGCGTAATTTGCATTGAAGCCGTCTCTCGCGTGTTGGATGGAGGCCCCAGCCGGAAAATTGCTGGGGCGACGTAGTTGAGGAGGATTGAATTATGGCTGAGGAAGTTGTGAACGCGGCCGCCGGTAATGAGGCGCCGCAGGATGTGCAGAATACGGAAGGGGCGCAGCCCGCCGCGGCGCCGGCCGCGGAAGGCGTAAGCGCCGGTGCACCGGCCGAGGGAACGGAGAATTCGCTTCTCACGGAGGGGATCGGCGGGGGCGAAGGCGGCAAGTCCGAGGGCGAAGAGGGCGCGGCTGAAAAAACTGCCGCAAAGGAGGAACCTTCCGTGCCCGAAGTGCCCGAGAGGTACGAGCTTACTATGCCGGAGGGCTGGACGCTCGACGAGGAGGGGCTTGCGGAGCTTACGCCCATCATGCAGGAGCTTAAGGCTTCGAACGAGCAGGTGCAGGCGGTCGCGGACATTTATATAAGGCGTATGTCGGCGGCGCGCGAGAAACAGATAGCCGCGGAGCGCGAGACCGTCGAGAACTGGCGCAAGGAGCTTGAGAACGACCCAGAGATAGGCGGCGCGAAGTACGAGGAGAATCTCGCTTCGGTGAAGAAGATGCTCGTCAAGTACGGAAGCGAGGATTTCTACAACTATCTCGACGATTCGAGCCTCGGCAATTATCCGCCGTTCGTCAAGGTTATGGTGAAGATAGCGAAGGAGCTTGAGGACGATAAGTTTATCCCGGGCGGCGGCGCTTTTTCGGACGACCCGGCTTCCGCCGCGGCGAAGATGATTTTCGATAAATCACTTAAGGACTAGGAGGTAAAGAGGTATGAGCATTATAGGGGGCACGAGCCTTACTCTCATGGATGTGGCGCGCCGCACCGACGGCGACGGCAAGATTGCGAAGATAGTGGAGATTCTTTCGGCTCAGAACAGCATCCTCGAAGATATGATGTTCGAGCAGTGCAACAACGGCATGATCCACAGGACGACGGTGCGGACGGGGCTGCCCGCCGGCACATGGCGCAGGCTGTACGGCGGCGTTCAGTCGGAGAAGAGCACGACGGAGCAGATTCAGGATTCGTGCGGCATGCTTGAGACTTACAGCAAGGTGGATAAGGCGCTCGCAGATATGTCGCCGGACAAGGGGGCTTTCCTGCTTTCTGAGTCGGTCGCGTTCCTTGAAGGGCTTTCGCAGACTATGGCGGAGACTCTCATCTACGGCAACGAGAAGAACGACAAGGCGAAGTTCACCGGGCTCGCCGCGCGTTATTCTTCGCTTTCGACCGACGAGAAGAAGATAGGCTTCAACGTTATAGACGGCGGCGGGACGGGGACGGACAACACTTCGATTTACATCCTGAACTGGGGCAGTCAGACGATGCACGGCCTTTATCCGAAGGGCTCGAAGGCGGGCGTGACCGTAGACGACCGCGGTCAGCAGACGGTGCAGGACAAGGAAGGAAAGGACTTCGAGGCTTACGTCACGCATTATAAGTGGGATATGGGCTTCTGCGTGCGCGACTGGCGTTACGGCGTGCGTATCGCGAATATCGACGTCTCCGGCCTTGCGAACGCGGGCGAGAGCGGCTATTCGGGCGCGAATCTCATAAATCTGCTTATTAAAGCGTTCGGCAAGTTCCCGAAGGCCGATATGGGACGGCGCGTGATTTACTGCAACCGCACTGTGATGACTGCGCTGAACCTGATGGTGGCGAACCATGAGACGGCGGCGCTGAAGATCGACGAGATAGGCGGCCGGCCAGTGACTAAGTTCTGGGGCGTGCCGATCCGCCAGGTCGACGCGATAAGCAACGAAGAGGCCGCTGTGGCTTAGAGGAGGGACGTATCATGATTCTCGATTCCAATCTTATTTTCTGCGAGGGGCTGGCGCTTTCGACTGCGGGGGCTTCCGACGTGCTCGACCTTACGGAGGGCGGGGACGCGCTGGGGAACGAGCTGCTTATCGTCTGCCAGTGTTCGGAGAAGGCGGCTGGCGGCACGAGTTTCGCCGTCGATATAGAGACGGATGACGATTCCGCCTTTTCCGCCGCGAAGACGCTTTTCAGCTCCGGCGATATTCTCACGGCGGACGCGGAGGCGGGGACGAAGCTTTTCGCGGTGCGCGTGCCGCGCGGAACGGAGCGCTATATGCGCGCGAATGTGACGGCTTCCGGCACTTTCACGGGAGGGAAGCTGGATATTTTCCTCGTCGTCGGCGATACGCACAGCTGGGAGGATATTTAGGAACTGACGGGCGGGGAGGTTTCTCCCCGCCTTTTGGCCGTCATAGGAAAGGAGACGCGCAGGGCGTCTCTTTTTTTATGGCTGTCAGAGGAGGGAACGTTATGGGAAATGACGAGAGGACTGCGGGCTCGGGCATCGAGAGCGCCGTTTCGGTCTGCAACAGGGCGCTTTGTCTTGTGGGCGGGACGAGGATGATTTCTTCTCTGCTGGAGGCTTCGACGGAGGCTTCGCTTTGTTCTTCTGTTTACGGGCCTGCGCTGCGTTCGCTGCTTGCGGAGCATCCGTGGAGCTGGTGCCGGAGCGTCGAGGCTCTGCCGCCTGCGTCTGATGTGTCCGTACCGGGATTTCAGTACTCTTACGGCTTTCCGGCGGCCTGCGTTTATCTGCACCGTGTTTTCAACGAGTGTACGGAGAACGGGGCTTTCAGGCAGTTCACAGTGGGCGGAAAGCGGATGATTTTTACTGACCTTTTTCAGGCTTATGCGGAGTATACGAAGCTGCCGGCGGAGGACGTTTTCCCGCCGCTTTTTGCGGAGGCCCTGTCGTGGCGCATCGCCATGGAGCTTTCCGTCGCGCTTTCGGGCGGGAATATAAATAAGCGCGAGCATCTGGCAAATTTCTACCGCGAGGCGGTCGGTCACGCCGCGGCGGCGGACGCGAACGAGTGTATGGAAGTCCCGCGCGAGTGGGGCGGCGAGTATCTGAGGGCGAGGGCGTAGGGGTATGGGGATTTATACGATTCAGACTTCTTTTGCGACGGGAGAGATTTCGCCGTCGCTTTACGGGCGGCCGGATTTGGCTAAATATTCTGCTGGGCTTGCGAGGTGCGAGAATTTTATCATCCATCCGCACGGCGGCGTTTCGAAACGGCCCGGTATGAGGTTCGTCGCAAAGGCGAAGGGAAAATGCCGGCTGGTCGAGTTCGAGTATTCCATCGACCAGAGCTATGTGCTTGAGTTCGGGAATAAGTATGTGCGCTTTTTCAGGGACGGCGCGCAGATAATGGAGGACGGAGAGCCTTACGAGCTTGTTACGCCTTATCTTGAGGCGGACCTCGGCGCGCTTTCTTTTACGCAGTCTGCGGATGTGCTCTATATCGTGCATAAGGGGTACAGGCCGATGGAGCTGTACCGCGTGAGCGACGACGAGTGGGTGCTTCAGGATTTCCCGTTCAGAAACGGGCCTTTCAGGAATAAGACTGATGCGCAGGAAGAGATTGCGCTCTCGCTTTCAGCCCTGTCGGGCGACAACGTTACGATGACGGCTTCCGCGCCGCTGTTCGAGGCAGGACACGCGGGCGCGCTTTTTGAGCTTACGCACCATGTGGACGAGGTTATGAAGAAGTCGTCTGGGAATACGTGGACGCTTGAGGTTACGGCCTATAAGGAGTGGCGGCTTGAGTCGGGCGGCTTCTGGGGCGGCGAGGTGGTGCTTGAATACTGGGACGACGACGAGAACGACTGGGTGAAGTATAAGACCTATATCTCGCAGGCTTATCCCGAGGGGACGTCGTCAAGCTGTGGGAACGCGAAGAATTACAGCGACCAGGATACTGTGGACAAGCCTACGAAGCTGCGGCTGCGCGCCGTCTCTTTCGTCTCTTTCGTACCGGAGGGGAATTCGGCGGAGGACCGCGGCTATTTTCAGCTCGTCGCTATGGCGGGCTATCATAAGGCCGTCGCGCGCGTCGTCTCTGTGACTTCTTCTACCGAAGCGGCGGTTTCGATGGAGACGGAGGCGGCTTCGACGCGCGCGACGCTGAACTGGCGCGAGGGCTCGTGGAGCGACGTTCTCGGCTGGCCTTCGGCGGTCGGGTTTTATCAGGAGCGGCTCGCTATGGGCGCGACGCGCGAGGAGCCGCAGAGCTGGTGGCTTTCGGTGGTGGGCGATTATTATGATTTCGGCGTTTCTCTGGAGGTGCTGGACGACGAGGCGGTTTCCGGCACTCTGGTGTCGCGCAAGCTTTACGATATAAATTATTTCGTTTCGACGAATAAGCTGCTTATCATGACTTCTGGCGGCGAGTGGCTGCTTTCGCCCGGGGCGGCGGGCGGCGCTCTGACTCCGTCGAACGTTGACGTGGGGCTTCAGGGGAACCGCGGCTGCGCGCGCATCGAGCCAGTCGTCATAGGGAATATGGTGCTGTTCGTGCAGTCGCGCGGGCTGCGTATCCGCGACCTCGGGTATGAGTACGTGTCGGATAGTTATACGGGGACGGACCTGACGATGCTGGCGCGCCATCTGTTCGAGCGCGGGACTATCGCGGACTGGGCTTTTGCTCAGGAGCCGGATTCCATGTGCTGGACCGTCATGAGCGACGGCTCGCTTATCGCGCTGACTTATATCCGCGAGCAGGAGGTCGTCGCGTGGGGGCGTTTCCCGACGGACGGCTTTGTGGAGTCGGTTGCCGCTGTGGTCTCGGAGGGCGCGGACGACGTTTATTTATGTGTGAAACGCGGGGAGGAGCGGTTTATAGAGCTGCTTTCGCCGCGCGGCGTCGATTCTCCCGAGGAGGCGTTTTTCGTGGACGCCGGCGTGACTGCGCGTTTTGAGACGCCTTCGCGCGAGGTTTCCGGCCTTTCGCATCTCGAAGGGCGCGGGGTGGTCTGTCTTGCGGACGGTAATGTGATCGAAGGGCTGACGGTCGAGAACGGCAAGGTTACTTTGCCGCACGCGGCTTCTGTGGTTCACGCCGGGCTGCCTTACGCTGCTCTGCTTGAGACGCTTGAGCTCGTCTACGGACGGCAGGACGGGACGCAGCTGACGCGGAGGTCGCGTATTTCGTCGGTCACGGCGCGCGTGGAGCGGACGAGGGGGCTTTTTATCGGGACGGAGGTTTCGCAGAAGAGCCCGCGCGACACGTCGGATAAGACGGGGCTGACGGCCGTCGAGGAGGCGCTTCTTTCGGAGGCTCCGCAGCGGACGGACGAGCGTTACAACGAGCCGGTCGGGCTTTATACGAAGGATTATAAGCTGCATCTGTCGAGCGGCTACGGGCAGGGAAGAATAACCTGCTGGGCGCCTTATCCGCTGCCCTGTTCTATCCTCGCGCTGGTCGCTGAAGTGGAGACGGGCGGATAACGATGGCTGTTTTCTTAAAACGCGCGTCACGGCGGGACTGTGAGGCGGTGATTGCGGATATACGGCCCGCGGACGAGGCCGAGCTTATCGCTTCCGACGGGGACGCGCGCATGGTGGTTATTAAGGGCTGGCTCGCCTCGCCTTCGTACTGCTGGGCGGGGTACGACGAGTGCGGGCGGACGCTCGGGGTTTTCGGCGTTTACGCGGAGAGCTGGTATTGGAGCTGCCCGTGGCTGGTGGGGACGCGCGCGCTGGAATCGCGCCGGCGCGAGTTCGCGGCGTTGTCTTTCCGCGTTTTCCCGCGGGTGCGGGCTCGGTTTCCAAATATGAGGAATTTCGTGGACGCTCGGAATTCCGCGAGTATAGCGTGGCTTTCGAAGCTCGGCTTTACGATGGGCGCGCCTGTGGAGCGCGGCCCTTACGGGCTGCCGTTTATTCCTTTCTGGATTGGAGGCGGGGACGAATGTGTAATCCGGTAGCGGCTGCGGTTATGTCTATCGGCGGAAGTCTGTATTCGGGTATTACGGGGATGCAGGCGGCGCGCGAGCAGGCGAACGCAGCTCGGATGCAGTCGGAGTATCAGGCTCAGGCGCTTGAGTTCAACGCGGCGCAGGCGAGAAACGAGGCGGAGGCGGTCTCGCGGCAGGGGGCGAACGAGGTTTCGGACCTTCAGAAGCGTCAGCGCGCCGTGGCGGCCTCGGGGCGCGCGGCCGCCGGGGCTTCCGGCCTTATGGTTGATTCCGGCTCCGCGTCGGATGTGAACGCTGCGGTCGAGGTGCAGGCGGAGCAGGACAGAAATCTGCTGCGGGAGAATTACCAGAGGCGGCGTTTCGGCTATATCAACCAGGCTGCAGGGGACGAGCATCAGGCGGCGGGCGCGAGGCGCGGCGGCGAGGCTTACGCTTCGGCGGCCGAGAACGCCGGACGCGCGGGGCTTGCAGGCTCGCTGCTTACCGCGGCGGGGACTGTGTCGAGCAAGTGGGACGACCTGACTGGCTGGATGAAGCCGAAGAAGGGCGTCAAGCGCGTCGCGGACTGGCACGACGGCGGCAACGCGCTGCCCTATTAAGGAGGCGTATACGATATGAAAGCGGCGGGACCGCTTAATCTTCCTTCGGTGCGCGACGAGGGGCCGGTTTCCGTAAGGCGGGATACGAATTCGCCGGAGGCCGCCGGTTTTATGCGCGCGGCTCAGGCGCGGGCTTCGGGCGGCGATGCGATCGCGCGCGGCGTCCAGGCCTTCGCCGCCGGCATTGACAAGATGGCGGAGGACAGGGACAGGGCGAAGGCGCTTGCGGCTTATAACGATTATGTGACTAAGAGCTCTGAGCTGCTGTATAACGCGGATTCCGGTTTTATGAACGCGCAGGGCGCGGGGGCGGAGGGGCTCGCCTACCGCGTGAACGAGGCGCACAATACGCTGCGCGGCGAGGTCGCGGAAGGGCTTTCGTCGCGGCAGAGGCGGCTTTTTATGGAGTCGGCGGCCTCTTACGACAGGGACGTGGCTCGCTCTGCGATGCGCTACGAGGGGCGCGCGATGGCGGAGTACCGCAGGACCGAGGGCGCGAGGACGCTTGAGAATATGGCTGCGGCTTTCGCGGCCGCGCCCGACGATATTTCTATTGAGACGCAGGAGGAGAGTATTTATTCCGTCACGATGGCGCTTTTCGGGAATCAGGGCGAGGAGGCGAACGCCGCGAACGTCAGGAGCGTCCGCTCCGATTTTATCTCGAAGGCGGCGCTGCTTATCGCGGAGCGCGACCCTCTGCGCGCCGAGGCTTTCGTGCGCGAGAACGCGGGGCTGATGGACGAGGCCGCCGCGGAGGCGACGCGGATTAAGGTCGAGGCCTCTGCGCTTGAGGCGCATCTTCAGCAGGATACGCCGCTGCTTTTCGAGGAGTACGGCTTCGACGGCCTTGCGGACGCGAGGGCGTATATTCGGGACAATTACAGCGGAGACGAGGAGGAAAAGCGTATTTCAGCGGCGGAGTCGTACTGGCGGGAGCAATGGAGCGACAGGAATGCGCGTGAGGCCAAAGCCTACGACGACATCATCGGCATGATGGAAGACGGCGCTTCCGCCCACCAGGTGAAAGAAGCTATAAACTCTTTCGGATGGAGCACCAGACTGGCGAAGAGGCAGGTCGAGGACGAATATATGCGCCATTACCGTATTGGTGATTACGCGCCGAGCGTCAGCGATACTGTACATACCGACAGGAATACCTTGCTTGCGCTCTGGGAGCTCCAGGACGGCGGCACGCTGCTCGACGTTGCCCCTGATTTCGCGTCATTTAAGGCTCAATTTGGGGACAGGCTTTCTACGACTGATTTGCGGACCTATAGGAATTACTACAGCGACCTTGAAAAAGGCGTGGCTAAGCAGAATGTCGCAATCAAGATGAATTACGGCTCTGTGTTCCGCAAAATGATTGAAGAAGAGGGCATAAAAGACGAACAGAAAACCGCTCATTACCTTGATAGGTTCAACGCAGATTATGACGCGTTGGTTCGCGACGCAAAGGGCAAGCCGGTTACGAATCAGATGGCCGTCACTCTTATGCAGGATATCCTTGCGCCGGAGGTCGTCGGGCAGAAGAAAGGTCCGTTATGGTCCAAAACTGACATAACGGTGCGCCGGGGAGACATTCCACGAGGTGCCGAACGCGGCGCAGACGGACGATGGTACATAGCGGATGAATACGGGCATTACAGACCGATTATATTCCCAGGCACAGAAGGCAGTGCGGGAACGGCTGAAATAGATTGGGACTTGCCGCCAGTGATGTGATACTGGAATCTGAATGTAGATAAGCCGGGCGGGGCGGCGCTCCCGCATCTCGCCGGGAAACGCACCCGGCACTAGGAGCACCGTAAAGAAGTTTTTTATCTTCTGACGAAGACGGCGCTCCGTCGCTACCTCGCGTATTGCGAGGGGCGACGGCTGCCCGTTCCGTCCTCCGGCTTAGAGCGTTAATTATAACATTGCTTGTGAGGTCTGATATAATCTAACGGTTGTCGCTCTCCCGAATCCTGACAACGGAGAGGGGGGATAACGTTGGGTTACATCATCACATTCATGATCTCTGTCGCAGCAAGTGTAGTTGCTTACTACATCTGCAAATGGCTGGACGGAGATGGCAGCGACAACCAGCCATAGTTCCAGAGGCTGCCGCCCCCGCGGCGGCCTTTTCTGTATATAAGTAAAGCGGTCAAGTTTCCCCCGCTTGACCGCTTTATCAGGATACCGTTGAGCATATCCTCATCACATTCATCGGTTTGATTATAACATACGGAGTGGGCGCGTCAAGGAAGGAGGAAGGGGTTTTGACGGCGCACTGAGCGAGAGTTAATCGTCTATCAGTTCGTGTTCCTGACCTTTGCCTGCGTCTAGCTGTTCGATGCTGCGGCGAAGGCGCTCCATTTGCTTTTCGTGGCGGTCTCGGTCGCCTTTTATTTCAAAGGGGATTCTTCCTTCGCGGAGGACGGTTCTGACGAAGATGTTGACCGCTGCGGTAGGCGTGAGGCCGACTTCTTCGCAGAAGTCTTCAAATTGGCGTTTTATTTCTGCGTCCATTCTTATGGACATTGTAGCTAGGGGCATTGTCATCACTCCTTTGTGGAGATTATAGCATAAACGAATACGCTGTATTGCACAGCATGGATTTCAGCCGCTCTTTGTGGGGTGGCTTTTTTGTTGGCGGAGGTGCGTTATGGGAATTTACGACGAGGTACGGAGCAGGACGGGGAGCGGCGTTATGGTTGGGCCCGCGCTTTCGGCGGACGAGGCTCACGCGCTGGGGCTTTCTTCTGTCAATCCGTTGGTGGACGAGCTTGAGCGCAGTTACGAGCGTTACGTCACTGAGAATCCCGAGGAGTCGGCGGCGCGCATATGGAATGCCGAGCGCATTGGCGTGCCGCTGTGGGTGCAGGAGCGCAGCGAAAAGTACGCGGACGAGGCGAGGAAGCGCCTCGCGCTGCTTGAAAAGGGGACGCCGGACTGGAAGCGGCTTGCGGACGCTTCTCCCGTGACGGCTTCGTTTATGACCGGCGACGGCGTGATGGCTTCGGCCTACGACGACGTTCAGGCGCTGGCGGACATCGAGGATGTGACGCACAGCCTTTCGTACCTGCGGCTGAATTATAAGGACAAGCTCGCCTATCTGCGAAGCGAACGAATTGCGCCGAGGCTGTCCGTGCCTGTGCTCGACGTGAAAGAACATGGCGAAGGGGTCTCGTCTTTACCGCTTTTGAATCCGCGGGCGATAGGCGGCTTCGAGGCGTTTGACGATTTCAGCAAGGGTATGTCTTCCGGCTATGAGATGAGCGCGATAGGCGCGGAGGCTTATAGTCTGTTTACCGGCGGTTCTTTTGGGAATCCCGTGGACGAGGCGAAATGGGTGGAGCTTGAGAAGCGGGTTCTCGCGCTCGACCGCGGGAAGCCGGAGGGCTGGCTTTCCGGTATGCTGTACGAGACGGGGAAGTTCATAGGTCAGCAGGCGCAGGGCGCTCTGACTACCGGATTTATGAGCGCCGCCGGCGCTGGGCTTGGATATTACGCTTCGTCTTTAGGAGCGGCTTTGCCGGGCGCGGCTTATTTCGGCATGGGGGCTGGGCCGCTTATAGGCGCTGCGGGAATGGCGGCGGCCGTTGCAGGAAGCGCGCCTGTTCTCCCGGTAGTCGGGGCCGCAGCAGCGACGGCGGCTCTGGGCTGGATGCTCGGCACGAAGGCGGGCGTCTTTACTCAGGCGGCTAAGACGGAGATGGGGCTCGACCTTATCGACAGGCGCATGATGAAAGGGGCTGACGGCGAGTATATTTCGGATTTCGCCGCGGGGCTCGGCAGTCTTGCGGTCGGGGCCGTGAACGGCGCTCTTGAGCTTACGGAGTGGACTGTCGCGGGCCGTCCATTTACCGGCGTAGTGCGGCGCGTGGTTCCGCCGCAGACTATGGCCTCAGTCTCTCGAAATATCGCCTCCAGGCTTTCCGCGCTTCCTAGCCTCGGGAAGTACGGGCAGGCGGCGCGCTACTGGAGGAGCAACGTCTTTTCTGAGTCTATGACGGAGGTCTTTCAGGAGCTTGTGCCCATTACGATCGACGAGATGCAGAAGCACGCGCTGCTCGACGGCTATAACGCGCGCAGGCTCGGCGACGTTACGGCGGAGCTGACGGAAACTTTCATGTCGTCCTTGTATTCCTTCGCGCTTATTTCGGCTGTCGGACCGGTCGCAGGGCTTGCCGCGGGGCGTTTTAACGGCGAGCTGACGCGCAGGGAGTTCGAGGCGGCGCAGACGAAGCTGTTCAATATGAAGATGGACAACTTCAAGGAACGCATAGGCGCGTCGAAGATTTTGAAACGCTTCCCCTCCATGAGCCGCGAGCACCGCGAGGCGGTTCTTGCTGGCGCGGACCTCAGCCGCGCATATATCGGCGCGGAGAAGGTGGAGACGCTTTTCCAGCAGGGGCTTCTGCCCGGCTCCGAGGAGTACGCGAACGCTTCAAGCTGGGCGCAGGATTATCTCGGCGTCACGGAGGACGAATACAACGAGTCGATGCAAACCGGTTATGAAATGGAGCTCGCGGCCGCGAAGCTCTTTGACGCAGTCGAGTCGGCAGAGGAATCCAAGACGGGGGCGATATACGACGCTCTCGCGAAGGATATACGTTTCGCTCGCGACGGCATGACGCTGACGGAAGCCGAAGAGGCGGATATAAGCATCCGCGAGATACTGCGTAAAGATTTGTTCGGCATCGGCGTAAAAAAGAAAGAGGAGACCGAAGAGGCCGCTTCTGCGCGCCGCGTATACGAAGCAAGCCGTATGCAGATGGAGGCGGAAGGGGTAGACGCCGAGACCGCGGCGGCGGATTCATATATAAGGGCTATGGCGTCTCACCGGCTTGCGCGTATGTACAATTCAGCGCTGAGCGATGAGGCGAGAGGCGGCAAGGCTTTGCTCGCCGAGGATATGGAGCGGATGTTCCCGCTGGTCATAGAGAAGGACGGCGCGGGGAAGGTTACGGGGCTGACGTTCCAGCAGACTGCGTGGCACGGCTCGCCTTTCCGCTTCGACAGGTTCAGCACGGAACATATCGGCGAGGGCGAGGGCGCGCAGGCGTATGGCTGGGGGCTGTACTTCGCCGGGGACAAGGAGGTCAGCGAGTGGTACAGAAGAAGGCTCTCAAAAGGAGACACTGGACAGCTGTATCGAGTTGATATACCTGATGACGGGAACTACCTGCCTTGGGATAAGGAAATGCCGGTCGAGCAGGCGGAAAAAGTCCTGGCGGCTATGAGAAAGCGCGGCTTTAGCTTTCCCAAAGAGATACGATTCGACGGTGTGGATATTACAGATGGCAATTATAAAGAAGTGGAACGCTTATTAGGCGAGAAGTATGGAGCATACTTAAGCTATATCTATACCGTTTTAGGCGAT
>DVKA01000143.1 GCA_018716365.1 Candidatus Caccocola faecipullorum | reverse complement strand
CGTTGTTTTAGTTTATAATATAGCCACTGTAACTCTTATAGACGAAACGAAAAAATTATAACAAAGGGAGTGCGCTGCGATGATGGTACCACATTCAATACATACGGAGAGAGACGAAAGAACTACTACTAAGGTAGTGATAGCGCTCGGCGGCAACGCGCTGATGGAGGCCGGCACGCCTCCGACCGCGGAGGAGCAGCTCAAGGTCGTCAAGAAAACCTGCGAGAACCTCGCGGACATCAGCTGCAGCGGCTACGAAATGGCCGTCGTCCACGGCAACGGGCCGCAGGTCGGCCGTCTCGTGCTCCAGCAGGAAATCGCGGCGGCCGAGCAGCCCGACCAGCTCCCGGCAATTCCCTTCGACTGCTGCGGCGCGATGACCGAAGGCTACATCGGCTATCAGATACAGCAGAGCCTGCGAGACGCGCTGCGCAACAGAAACCGCAACGTCCCCGTGGTCACGCTTGTGACGCAGGTCGTCGTAGACGCGGACGACCCCGCGTTCAAAAAACCGACGAAGCCCGTCGGACGCTTCTACACCGCCGAAGAGGCGAAGCAGATGGAAGAGGAAAAAGGCTGGACGATGAAGGAAGATTCCGGCCGCGGCTGGCGGCGCGTCGTCCCCTCGCCGAAGCCGAAACGCATAGTCGAGCTCGACTCCGTCAAGCGCCTCTGGGACACGACGATAGTCGTAACGGCCGGCGGCGGCGGAATCCCCGTAGTCGAGAACATGGACGGCTCGCTCACCGGAGTCGCTGCGGTCATAGACAAGGACCTCGCGGCCGAACGCCTCGCCGAGGACATGGAGACGGACATCCTCCTCATCCTCACCGAAGTCGAGAACGTCTACATCAATTTCGGCAAGCCCGACCAGAAGGCCCTCTCGCACATAACCGTAGCCGAAGCCATCAAATACATGGAAGAAAAACAGTTCGGTTCCGGCAGCATGGAGCCGAAAGTAATGGCCGCCATCAAGTTCGCGCGCCGCTTCCCGGGCAAAAAGGCGATAATCACATCGCTGGCAAAGGCCAAAGACGCTCTCGAAAACGGAGCCGGAACCGTCATCACGATGGCGTAGGATCTGGATTTTTTGCAATAGGAAAAACGTATCCCCGCGTCCTGAGCTTCGGACGCGGGGATATTTTTATAACTGCCGGTCGAAAATGCGAAACACGCCGCATTGTTTTGCGAACCTTGTTTGTGTGCCGTCCAGCATTATAGACGAAACGCGCGGCATCGTCTGAACCGCAGAAACGCGGATTGACAGGCTAAGGCCTTATTACGACGCGCATCCCTATCTTTACATACTTTTCCTTAAGCCTGTCCACATCCTCGTTGCGCAGCCTTATGCACCCCTCTGTCGCGTCCGTCCCTATCGAGGCCGGGTCGTGCGTCCCGTGGATTCCGATGCCGCGCCATCCTGTCTTCAGGCGAATGAACCACGGGCCGTAAGCGCCAGCCACCGGCCCCTTCCCGTCTCCGAAATCATGGCTCCACCATGAAGCGTCCTGAACCTGCTCGACTGTGAAAATCCCCTCCGGCGTACGCATATCTCCGGCGCGTTCCTTCTGTCCTGTGTTCTTTCCAACCGCTATACCGAAACTATCAACCACGTCGCTGCCGGACATGACGCGCAGGAGGTGCTCTCCCTTCGAAACGTCGAACCAAATCTCCGCCTTACCTGCGGCGTAGCCAGCGCCTGACACTGACAAAATGGAAAACGCCGAAAAAAACACGGCGAAGAAGCAAACTGCGCGGGATTTAATCATCGCCGTCGTCCTCCTCCGCACCGGTTCCGCCGTCGCGCCTGGCGGCGTTCCATATACGCTCCGCCTTCGAGCCGAGAAACCACAGGCTCGCCCCCAAAATAAGGAAGAAAAGGCCCTTATTCATTGCGTTCCAGAAATTTTCAAAAAATCGCGTGTAGACGTTGATCGCAAGAAAAACCGCTCCGTAGCCCCGCAGCATCATATCGTCGCGTTTGATGCCGAGCCACAGAGAGACGCCTGCCGCCGCAGCGAAAGCGGCGCACCAAAGGAAAAGTTCCGTGCGCCCCGTCTGACGCCAACTTCCGTCCACCAACCCGTTATTCCCGAAAATCGACATCATCCACAAACTGACGAAAAGAAACAGAAGTCCTACGGAAAGAGTCGGACGCTGAAAACCGGAGAAACGCGGCACACGCTCCATAAAATGCGACGCAGCGGCGAGCGCACCGCCGTAAAGCACGAAACGCGCGGGATAATTCATCCCAAGCCAGTATGCCCCCCATCCTGAAATGTAGCCTGTTTCTGCGCCGAGCCAGCTCCCGAGCGAGAAAAGCGAGAAAATCCATACGAGCGCGGAATTCATAGCGACGGCTATAACGGCGTAGACGGCAGCCGCGAGCGCCAGCAGCAGCGAAAAATGGCGGCTCCCGCTCCCCAGCGCGACGCCTAGCCACGCAATCGACGACGCCGTCGAAAGCACGCCGAGCATCAACAGAGCCTCGTTCGTAAAAACGCGCTCCGGCCTGCGCAGCCGCCGCCTGTATGCAGCGGCGTAGAAAACCGCGGCAAGCGCCGCGAAAAAGACGGACTTCACGGCGGGCGCGCTTCCGAAAATGCGCCGTATGAGCGCGACGATCCACTCGGTCTGGAGCAGCGCCGCAATCCCGACCGCGAAACAGCAGAGCGCAAGAATCAGCAGCCAGCGTGTCGCGCGCAGCCAGTCGAAGGGAAAGTCGAAAGGAATCGGCGAAACGCTGCCGCGCAGCCTGCTGGCCGTCTCCGCGTCCACAACGCCCTCGCGCTCCCACACGTCTATCATCTCCGTCACGGCGTCGTAACGCCGCTTTGAAATCTCTATCATCGGCAAACTCCTCTCAAAGCTGCGAAATGCAAAAACTCTCCCGCTATTGTAAGCCACGCGCGTAAATAGAGCCAGCGCCGCCGCGCCGCCGAACCCGCCGCCGCTTGTCCAATTCGCGCGCCGCGCCATCAGCGCCTGACCTTCCGCCTCTTTCCGTCAAATTGAGACGCGCCGCGCAAAAAATACAGCCGCATAAAAAACGCGGACTCCGCGAAATTCATGCGCCGAAATATCACGCGCCCATATTGACAAATCCTCAATATCCTGTAAAATATCTGCTCGTAATGCCGCTGACGGCGGCGTTGTGAGTGCTAGGATGGCCGAGTGGTCAAAGGCAACAGACTGTAAATCTGTCGGCGAGAGCCTACGCTAGTTCGAACCTAGCTCCTAGCACCA